>JBBDWV010000016.1 GCA_040902655.1 Mycobacteriales bacterium | reverse complement strand
GCCAGTTTGGAAGACTGGGGCTCTACCATTGAGCTACGCCCGCGCGAGGGCAGGGGCCTACAGTGGCCCCAGTCACGCGGGGCGTAGCGTAGTGGCTAGCGCGCCTGCTTTGGGAGCAGGAGATCGGGAGTTCGAGTCTCCCCGCCCCGACCGCCCTCCCTGCTGCGGTGCGCTCCGCCATGCCACTTCGCGAGAGGACCGCCCCAGTGCAGAGCGCCGTCGAGACCCTGAGCCCTACGAGGGTCCGCCTCTCGGTCGAGGTTCCGTTCGACGAGCTCAAGCCCGAGCTCGACAAGGCGTACAAGACCATCGGCGCCCAGGTCAAGGTGCAGGGCTTCCGGCCGGGCAAGGTCCCGCCGCGCATCCTGGACCAGCGGGTCGGCCGCGGCGTCGTGCTCGACGAGGCGGTGCAGGAGGCGCTGCCGCGGCTGTACTCCGAGGCCGTCACCGAGGCGGGCGTGTCGCCGGTCGGCCGGCCCGAGGTCGACGTCACCCAGCTCGACGACGGCACCTCGCTGTCGTTCACTGCCGAGGTCGACGTCCGCCCGGAGTTCGCCCTGCCGGCGTACGACAGCCTCAGCGTCACCGTCGCCGACGCCGCGGTCGCCGACGAGGACGTCACGAAGCAGGTCGACGAGCTGCGCGAGCGGTTCGCCAAACTGGTGCCGGTCGAGCGTGCTGCGGCCGACGGTGACTTCGTCACTCTCGACCTGGCCGCGACCGTCGACGGCCAGGAGGTGCCGGGCGGCACCGCGCAGGGGCTGTCGTACCAGATCGGCTCTGGGGACCTACTAGACGGGCTGGACGAGGCCGTCACGGGCAGGAGCGCCGGCGACGCCACCACCTTCAGCACCACGCTGGTGGCCGGTGAGTACGAAGGACAGTCGGCGGAGGTCGCCGTCACCGTCCAGGCCGTCAACGAGCGGGAGTTGCCGGAGGCCGACGACACCTGGGCCGAGAGCACCGGCTTCGCGTCCTTCGAGGAGTTGCAGGCCGACGTGCGCGGGCGCCTGGAACGCATGAAGAAGCTGGAGCAGGGGGTGGAGGCCCGCGACAGGGTGCTCGAGGCGCTGCTGGCGCAGGTCGAGGCGCCGCTGCCCCAGTCCGTGGTCGAGGCCGAGATCGAGTGGCGCCGCGAGAGCACCACACAGCAGCTGCAGCAGGCGGGGATGACCCTGGACCAGTACCTCGAGCGCGAGGGCAAGGGCGAGGAGGAGTTCGCCGAGGAGATCCGCGAGGGTGCGGCCACGGCCGTGAAGGCCCAGCTGGTCCTGGACGCGGTCGCCGATGCCGAGCAGCTCGGCGTCAGCGAGGCAGAACTCGCCGACCAGGTCGTGCGGCGCGCCCAGCGCGCCAACATCTCGCCGGACCAGTACGCCCAGTCGGTCGTCCAGTCCGGCCAGCTGCAGGGCCTGTACGCGGAGATCCGCCGCGGCAAGGCCCTGGCCACCGTCATGGAGGCGGCGACCATCACGGACGCCTCCGGCAATGCGGTGGACCTCGAGGACCTGCGCGACGACATGCCGGCGAGCGAGGACACCCAGCTCGACGAGGACGGCCGGCCGTTCCACACCCACCCCGACGGCTCGGTCCACTACCTCGACGAGCAGTAGCCGCCGGCGTCTTCGCCCTCGGCGAAACGGGCCGGTGCAGGGGACTGCCCGTCCGCGCCCGGCGTTAGGGTCGCTACGCACGCCCGTCAAGGACGGCGCGACCGGCCCTCCGCCGGCCGCCGGCCCCGAGCCCCGAGGCAGGCCACACCGTGACCCAGACAGACCCCGCGACCGGGCTGGTCGTCCCCGCCAGCCTGAGCGTCGCCAGCTCCACGCCGTCCGGCCGCGCTCCCGGCAGTGAGGTGGGCCTGGACGCGCAGGTGTTCAACCGGCTGCTCAAGGAGCGGATCATCTTCCTCGGCTCGCAGGTGATGGACGAGGTCGCCAACGCGATCTGCGCCCAGCTGTTGCTGCTGGCCGCGGAGGACCCCGAGCGGGACATCTTCCTCTACATCAACAGCCCGGGCGGCTCGATCACGGCGGGCATGGCCATTTACGACACGATGCAGTTCGTCGAGAACGACGTCGCCACCGTCGGCCTGGGCCTGGCGGCCTCGATGGGGCAGTTCCTGCTCTGCGCCGGTGCGAAGGGCAAGCGGTACGCCACCCCGCACACGCGCATCCTCATGCACCAGCCGCTCGGCGGCATCGGTGGCACCGCGGCCGACATCGCGATCCAGGCCGAGCAGATGCTGTACGTCAAGAAGCAGATGGCCGAGCGCATCTCCTTCCATACCGGGCAGTCGGAGGAACAGATCGAGAAGGACTCAGACCGGGACCGCTGGTTCTCCGCGCAGGAAGCCAAGGAGTACGGCTTCATCGACCACGTCATCACCGGAGCCAAGGACGTCCCGTCCGGTGCCGGCACCCGGGCCTAGGAGGGCTAGCACATGTCGTTCTCGGACCCGATGAACTACACGATCCCGATCGTCATCGAGCAGACGTCCCGCGGGGAGCGCTCGTTCGACATCTACAGCCGGCTTCTCAAGGAACGCATCATCTTCCTGGGCACGCCGATCGACGACGGCGTCGCCAACGTCGTGATGGCCCAGCTGCTCCACCTCGAATCCGAGGACCCGGACCGCGACATCAACATGTACATCAACAGTCCGGGCGGCTCGTTCACCGCGTTGACCGCCATCTACGACACGATGCGCTTCGTCAAGCCCGAGATCCAGACGATCTGCATGGGACAGGCCGCCTCGGCCGCGGCCGTCATCCTGGCCGCCGGCAGCAAGGGCAAGCGCCTCGCGCTCGAGCACGCCCGTGTGCTCATCCACCAGCCCTCCGGCGGCGGCGAAGGCCAGGCGTCCGACATCGAGGGTCAGGCGCGGGAGATCCTGCGCATGCGCGACCTGCTCGAGGAGATGCTCGCCCGCGACACGGGCCGCGACGTCGCGCTGATCCGCAAGGACATCGAGCGCGACAAGATCCTCACGGCGCGAGAGGCCGTGGAGTACGGGATCATCGACGAGGTCGTCGCGTCCCGCAAGATCGCCACCGGCTCCTCGTCGGCTGCCGGCCGGTAGCCGAGGCCGCCGCAGGGCCGGTCCGGCCGGCGCTGCGGCGGAGCGCCCGCCGTCCTCGGCTTGGCGTAGAAGCACTGGATCTGACGGTGTCAGGCGGTACGGTCGAAGGACAGGACCCGGGTCCGCCGGGACGACAGGGACGAGGTACTCCGAGGTGGCACGCATCGGTGACGGCGGCGACCTGCTGAAGTGCTCGTTCTGCGGGAAGTCGCAGAAGCAGGTCAAGAAGCTCATCGCGGGTCCCGGCGTCTACATCTGCGACGAGTGCATCGACCTCTGCAACGAGATCATCGAGGAGGAGCTCAGCGAGAGCTCCGAGCTCAAGTGGGACGAGCTCCCCAAGCCGCGCGAGATCTACGACTTCCTCGACTCCTACGTCATCGGCCAGGACACCGCGAAGCGGACCCTGGCGGTGGCCGTCTACAACCACTACAAGCGGGTCCAGGCCGTGGGCAACGACAAGGACCCGGTCGAGCTGCAGAAGAGCAACATCCTGCTGCTGGGCCCGACCGGTTGCGGCAAGACGCTGCTGGCGCAGACCTTGGCCAAGATGCTCAACGTCCCGTTCGCGATCGCCGACGCGACGGCGCTGACCGAGGCCGGCTACGTCGGTGAGGACGTCGAGAACATCCTGCTCAAGCTCATCCAGGCGGCCGACTACGACGTCAAGAAGGCCGAGACGGGCATCATCTACATCGACGAGGTCGACAAGATCGCCCGCAAGAGCGAGAACCCGTCGATCACCCGCGACGTGTCGGGCGAGGGTGTGCAGCAGGCCCTGCTGAAGATCCTGGAGGGCACGACCGCGTCGGTCCCGCCGCAGGGGGGCCGCAAGCACCCGCACCAGGAGTTCATCCAGATCGACACGACCAACGTCCTGTTCATCGTCGGCGGCGCCTTCGCCGGGCTCGACAAGGTGATCGAGCAGCGCATCGGCAAGAAGGCGGTCGGCTTCGGGGCCGTGCTGCACTCCAAGCACGAGGTCGATGCCGGCAACGTCTTCGGTGACGCGATGCCCGAGGACCTGCTGAAGTACGGCATGATCCCGGAGTTCATCGGCCGACTGCCGGTGCTCACCAGCGTGCACAACCTCGACCGCGACGCGCTCATCCAGATCCTCACCGAGCCCAAGAACGCGCTCATCCGGCAGTACCGGCGGCTGTTCGACCTCGACGGCGTCGAGCTCGAGTTCACCGACGACGCGCTCGAGGCGGTCGCCGACCAGGCCGTCCTGCGCGGCACCGGCGCCCGTGGCCTGCGGGCGATCCTCGAGGAGGTCCTGCTCTCGGTGATGTACGACCTGCCCAGCCGAGGTGACGTCGCCAAGTGCGTGGTGACCCGTGAGGTCGTGCTCGAGCACGTCAACCCGACTCTCGTGCCGCGTGACGCCGCGGCGCCCGCCCGCCGCGAGCGGCGCGAGAAGTCCGCCTAGTCCTGGCCTAGTCCCTGCTTGCGTCCTGCATGCTGAGCCTGACTCCGCTCCAGGTAGCAGGACGCTACGGGGGTCACTCCACGCGGAAACCGGCCACCTGGCGGGCCTGCACCACCAGCGAGTCCGTGCTGTCCCAGATCTCGCACTCCTCGTCCAGCCAGCCGGCCTGCACCAGCTTGGCCCGCTGCACCACGCGCAGCCACCCGTCCACCGGCTGGCAGCGCAGCAAGACGGTGAGCTCCACCCCGGGGCCGTAGGACCAGGAGTCGGACAGGTCGAGATCGGCTGTGGCGGAGGCGATGGGTGCGGTCACGACGAGCGAGGCTACGGACGCCGGAAACCGGCTCGTGCCCCTCCCTAGACTGACCCCGTGACCGACTCCTCCCGCGTGCCCGAGCGTCCGACCCTCGACGGCCTCGAGGCGAAGTGGGACGCGGTATGGCAGGAGCAGGGCGTCTACCGGTTCGACCGCACGGCCGAGCGGCCCGCGGTCTACGCCATCGACACGCCGCCTCCGACGGTGTCCGGCAGCCTGCACATCGGTCACGTCTTCAGCTACACGCACACCGACCTGATCGCGCGCTACCAGCGGATGAGCGGCAAGCGCGTCTTCTACCCGATGGGCTGGGACGACAACGGGCTGCCGACCGAGCGCCGGGTGCAGAACTTCTACGGCGTGCGCTGCGACCCGAGCCGGCCCTACGACGCGTCCTACCAGCCGCCGGCCGACAGCGGGGCGCTCGCGAAGGGCACGCCGCAGGTCAGCATCAGCCGGCAGAACTTCGTCGAGCTGTGTCACGAGCTGACGGGCAGCGACGAGAAGGTCTTCGAGCAGACCTTCCGGCACCTCGGCCTGTCGGTGGACTGGAACCACACCTACGAGACCATTGGTGACCGCTCGCGCCGCGCTGCCCAGCGGGCCTTCCTGCGGAACCTCGCGCGCGGTGAGGCGTACGCCACCGAGGCCCCGACGCTCTGGGACGTCGACTTCAAGACAGCGGTGGCCCAGGCCGAGCTGGCCGACCGCGAGCTGCCCGGCGCCTACCACCGGATCGGCTTCCGCAAGCCGGTCGGCGAGCCGGTCTTCATCGAGACCACCCGGCCGGAGCTGATCCCGGCCTGCGTCGCGCTGGTCGCGCACCCGGACGACGAGCGCTACCAGCCGCTGTTCGGCAGCACCGTGACCACGCCGCTGTTCGGGGTCCGGGTGCCGGTGCACGCGCACGAGCTGGCCGATCCCGCCAAGGGCTCCGGCATCGCGATGATCTGCACCTTCGGCGACACCACCGACGTGACCTGGTGGCGCGAGCTGGACCTGCCGGTGCGCAGCATCGTCGGTCGCGACGGGCGCCTCCTGCAGAACGCCCCGGAGGGCGTCGGCGGCCCGTACCCCGAGCTGGCCGGCAAGACGGTGAAGCAGGCGCAGAAGCGGATCGTCGAGATGCTCGCCGAGTCGGGGGACCTGGTCGGCGAGCCGAAGCCGATCACGCACCCGGTGAAGTTCTACGAGAAGGGCGACCGGCCGCTCGAGATCGTCACCAGCCGGCAGTGGTACCTCCGCAACGGCGGCCGCGACACCGACCTGCGCGAGGAGCTGGTCGGCCGCGGCAAGGAGCTGGTCTGGCATCCCGGCTTCATGCAGAGTCGGTACGAGAACTGGGTCGGCGGGCTCAACGGTGACTGGCTGATCAGCCGGCAGCGCTTCTTCGGCGTGCCGTTCCCGCTGTGGTACCGCCTCGACGACGGCGGCGAGCCGCTCTACGACGCCCCGCTGCTGCCGGACGAGGCCGACCTGCCGATCGATCCCACCAGCGACGTGCCCACCGGCTACACCGCCGGGCAACGCGACCGGCCAGGCGGATTCACCGCCGACCCGGATGTGATGGACACCTGGGCGACCTCGTCGATGTCGCCGCAGATCGCCGGTGGCTGGGAGCAGGACGCGGACCTGTTCGCGCGGGTGTTCCCGTACGACCTGCGCCCGCAGGGCCACGACATCATCCGTACCTGGCTGTTCTCGACGGTGGTGCGCAGCCACCACGAGCACGGCTCGCTGCCGTGGACGGACGCGGCGCTGTCCGGCTGGATCCTGGACCCGGACCGCAAGAAGATGAGCAAGTCGGTCGGCAACGTCGTGACGCCGATGGGGCTGCTCGAGCAGCACGGCACCGACGCCGTGCGCTACTGGGCGGCCAACGGCCGGCTCGGGACCGACACCGCCTTCGACGAGGGCCAGATGAAGGTCGGCCGGCGGCTGGCGGTCAAGCTGCTCAACGCCTCGAAGTTCGCGCTCGGCTTCCCGCAGGCGGACAGCGGTCCGGTGACCGAGGCGGTCGACCGCGCGCTGCTCGCCCGGCTGGCCGACGTCCTCGACGAGGCCACGCGCGCCTTCGCGGCCTACGACTTCACCCGTGCGCTCGAACGCACCGAGGACTTCTTCTGGTCGTTCTGCGACGACTACATCGAGCTGGTCAAGGGGCGCGCCTACAGCCAGGGTGCCGAGGCCGACAGCGCCAACCGCGCGCTGCGCATCGCGCTCGACACGCTGCTGCGGCTGTTCGCGCCGGTGCTGCCGTTCGTCACCGAGGAGGTCTGGTCCTGGTGGCAGGACGGCTCGGTGCACGCGCAGGCGTGGCCGGACGCCGCTGCACTGCGCGCGGTCGCAGGGGACCCGCCCGATTGCCTGCCCGTCGCCTCCGAGGTCCTGCAGTCCGTGCGGCGTGCCAAGAGCGAGGCGAAGGTGTCCATGCGGACCCCCGTCACCTCCCTGACGGTGACCGCACCGGAGCAGGTGCTCGAGCTGTTCGGGCTGGTGGAGCGCGATCTGCGCAACGCCGGCGTCGTCGAGCAGGTGACGGCCCGGATCGGCACCGAGCTCGGCGTCGACACGGTTCTCGGCGAGCCGCCGCCGAAGCAGAACCGGTGACGCTCCAGCAAGTGCTCGCAGACCTGGCGACCCGCTATCCGGCCGAGGACACGATGGTTCCGGACCTCGAGCGGATCGCCCTGCTGTGCGACCTGCTCGGTTCGCCGCAGAAGTCCTACCCGTCGATCCACCTGACCGGCACCAACGGCAAGAGCAGCACCGCCCGGATGATCGACGCGCTGCTGCAGGGCTTCGGTCTGCGGCCCGGCCGCTACACCAGCCCGCACCTGGACTCGATCACCGAGCGGATCACCGTCGACGGGCAGCCGCTGACCGAGCAGCAGTTCGCTGCGGTCCACGACGAGCTGGCGCCGTACGTCGAGCTCGTCGACTCCCGGATGCCTGAGCGGCTCACCTTCTTCGAGGTGCTCACGGCGATGGCTTTCGCGGCCTTCGCCGACGCGCCGGTCGACGTCGCCGTGCTGGAGGTCGGCCTCGGCGGCTCGTGGGATGCCACCAACCTGGTCGAGGCAGCCACCGCCGTCGTGCTGCCGGTGGGCCTGGACCACGTGCCGCTGCTCGGCACCACGCTGACAGAGATCGCCACCGAGAAGGCCGGGATCATCCACCCGGGTGCCACCGTCGTGCTCGCCTCGCAGCAACCGGAGGCCGCGGAGGTGCTGCTGCGGCGGTGCGCCGAGGTCGACGCCACCGTCGCGCGGGAGGGCATGGAGTTCGGGGTCGTCTCGCGCGCCACCGCGGTCGGTGGTCAGCTGCTCTCGCTGCAGGGGCTCTCCGGTCGCTACGACGACATCTACCTGCCGCTGCACGGCGCGCACCAGGCCGCGAACGCCGCAGCGGCGCTCGCGGCCGTCGAGGCGTTCCTGGGCGGCGGTGACAAGGGCCTGCTCGACCCGGACCTGGTACGAGAAGGCTTCGCGCGCACGGCCTCCCCCGGCCGGCTCGAGGTCGTGCGGACCAGCCCGACGGTGCTGCTCGACGCCGCCCACAACGCCCCTGGGATGGCTGCGACCGTCGCGGCGCTCACCGACGCCTTCGCCTTCACGCACCTGGTCGCGGTGGTCGCGGTGCTCCGCGACAAGGACGTGCCGGCGATGCTCGGGGTGCTCGAGCCCGCCGTCGCCCAGCTGGTCGTGACGCAGAACGGCTCGCCGCGCGCGATGCCGGTCGACGTCCTGGCCGACCTCGCGCGGGACGTCTTCGGGGAGGACCGCGTCCAGATCGAGGACGCCCTCGACGACGCGCTGTCCACGGCGGTCGGGCTGGCCGACGCGGAGGCGGAGTACGGCGGTGCGGGCGTGCTGGTGACCGGCTCGGTGGTCACCGTCGGCGAGGCCAGGACGCTGCTCCACCGGGGTTGACCGCCAGTCCGCAGCTCCGACGGCTCCGACGGCGATCTTCTCCCGACTGGATCGGCAGCAGACGCGCCGGCGTGTCCGATGCCGATCCAGTCGGCAGAAGATCCTCACCGCGCGGGCCGTCGGCGCCTGGTGCGATCGGCCGCCGGTAGCCTCGGGCGCAACCGTCTACCAAGGAGTCCCCTGTGCAGCGCACCCTCGTCCTCGTCAAGCCCGACGGTGTCCGCCGCGGCCTCGCCGGCGAGGTCATCTCGCGGCTGGAGAAGAAGGGGCTGGCCCTCGTCGCGATGGAGCTGCGCACCCTGGACCGCCCGACCGCCGAGGAGCACTACGGCGAGCACCGTGAGCGGCCGTTCTTCGGGGAGCTGGTCGACTTCATCACCGGTGGCCCGCTGGTCGCGCTGGTCGTGGAGGGCCCGCATGCCGTCGCCGGCACCCGTCGCCTGATGGGCGTCACCAACCCGGTGGAGGCCACCCCCGGCTCGATCCGCGGCGACTACGCCCTCGAGATCGGCCAGAACCTGGTCCACGGCAGCGACTCCGAGGAGTCGGCCAAGCGCGAGATCGGCATCTTCTTCCCCTCGCTGTGAGGCCGGCGCGCCTGTGAGGCCGGCGCGCCTGTGAGGCCGGCGCGTCCGTGCGGCTGGTGCGACTGTGAGCCCGGCGCGTCCGTGCGGCCGGCGGCGGCCGCGGCACTACGCTGCGGACCCCGCCCGCACCACCCGGAAGGTCCCTCACCACCATGGCGAAGAGCAGCGCCCTGTCCTTCCTCGGCCGTGACATGGCAATCGATCTGGGTACGGCGAACACCCTCGTCTACGTCCGTGGCCGGGGCATCGTGCTCAACGAGCCCAGCGTGGTCGCCGTCGACAGCAAGACCGGAGGCATCGTCGCGGTCGGCATCGAGGCCAAGCGGATGATCGGCCGCACCCCCGGCAACATCACGGCGATCCGGCCACTGCGTGACGGTGTGATCGCCGACTTCGACACCACCGAGCGGATGCTGCGCTACTTCATCCAGAAGGTGCACAGGCGCCGGCACTTCGCCAAGCCGCGGGTCATCGTCTGCGTCCCCAGCGGCATCACCGGTGTCGAGCAGCGGGCGGTGAAGGACGCCGGCTACCAGGCCGGTGCGCGCAAGGTCTACATCATCGAGGAACCGATGGCCGCGGCGATCGGGGCCGGACTCCCGGTGCACGAACCGACCGGCAACATGGTCGTGGACATCGGTGGCGGCACCACGGAGGTGGCCGTCATCAGTCTCGGCGGCATCGTCACCGCCATCTCGATCCGCACCGGCGGAGACGAGCTCGACCACGCCATCATCGCCTACGTCAAGAAGGAGTACTCCCTGCTGCTCGGGGAGCGCACGGCCGAGGAGATCAAGATGTCCATCGGGTCGGCCTTCCCGAGGCCGGACGAGCCGGTCGCCGAGATCCGTGGCCGGGATCTGGTCTCCGGACTGCCGAAGACGATCACGGTCAGCGCGCAGGAGATCCGTAAGGCAATCGAGGAGCCGGTCAACGCCATCCTCGACGCGGTCAAGACGACGCTGGACAGCTGCCCGCCGGAGCTGTCCGGCGACGTGATGGACCGGGGCATCGTGCTCACCGGCGGCGGCGCGCTGTTGACCGGCCTGGACGAGCGGCTGCGCCACGAGACCGGGATGCCGGTGCACGTCGCTGACAAGCCGCTGGACTCTGTGGCCGTCGGCACCGGCAAGTGCGTCGAGGAGTTCGAGGCCCTCAAGCAGGTCCTCATCTCCGAGCCGCGCCGCTAGTCCGTGCGTGGGCCCCGGCTGCTGCTGGTCCTCCTCCTGCTCACCGCCTTCACGCTGACCGCTCTGGACGCCCGGTCCGGGGAGGGCTCCCGGTTCGATGCCGTACGCCGCGGCGCCGACGCGGTGCTCGGCCCCGCCCAGCGGGCGGTAGGAGGGGTGGCAGGCGGTGTCGGCCGGCTGTTCGACGGCGCGGACAGGGAGCAGCTGCGCCGTCTCCGCGACGAGAACGCCCGGTTGCGGGCCGAGCTCGTGCGCGGGGAGGCCGACCGGCGCCGGGCCGCCGAGCTGGATGCGTTGCTCGCGCTGAACGACGCCGGGACCTACACGTTCGTGCCGGCCCGGGTGGTGGCAGTGGGCTCGGCCTTCGGCTTCGAGCTGACGGCGACTCTCGACGCCGGCAGCCGCGACGGCGTCGAGCCGGGCCAGACCGTCGTGAACGGGGACGGACTGGTCGGCCGGACCACCCGCGTCGGCCCGTTCACCAGCACCGTCCTGCTACTGACCGACCCCGGCTTCACCGTCGGCGCCCGGCTGACCCGCCAGGGGACCTTCGGCCTGGCGACCGGTGACGGCTCGGGTCGGTTGAGCTACGAGCTGGTCGAGGGTGGCCGGGTGGAGCAGGGCGACGGGCTGCTGACGACCGGTTCGCAGACCTTCGTCCCGGGGGTGCCGATCGGTCGGGTCGTCTCCGTGGAGCCCGCCGGAGCGTTGGTCACCACCGCCCACGTCCAGCCGTTCGTCCACGTCGGCGCGCTCGACCTCGTCGGCATCGTGACGTCGCCGCCGCGCAGCACCCCGCGGGTGCCGGTGCCCTCGACGTGACCGCTCCCCGCCTGCTGCTCGGCGCGACGACGGTGCTGGTCGCCCTGGTGCTGCAGACGACAGCGCTCACGTGGCTGCCCCTGCCCGGCGGTGGCCCGGACCTGCTGCTGGTGCTCGTCGTCGCGTTCGCGCTCACCGAGGGAGCGTTGTCCGGGACGGCAACGGGCTTCGTGACGGGGCTGCTCGCCGACCTCGTCAGCGACCATGAGCTGGGTCGCGTCGCCCTGGCCTACGCCCTCGTCGGGTACCTCGCGGGGCTGGCCGGTGACGGCCGTTCCTCCTCGCGCGTCCGGCCGCTGGTGACGGTTGCCGCCGCCGCCACGGGAGCGGTGGCGATCTACGCGCTGGAGGGCCTGCTGCTCGGCGATCCGCGCATCACGGCGGCGGCCTTCGGCAGCTCGCTCGGCGGGACGGTCCCCTACTCTGTGCTCCTCGCGCCGGTGGTCGTCCCGGTCGTCGACGCCCTGCTGCGCAGGGTCGGCGAGGACCGCGTGGGCTGGTGAGCGGCGGGCAGGAGGGGGGCTGATGAGCGACCGGTCGCGGCTCCGGCTGTTCGTCCTGCGAGTCGTCGTCCTCGCCATCCTGGCGACCCTGTTCGGCCGGCTGTGGTACCTGCAGGTCTATGCGAGCGAGGAGTACGCCGCGGCGGCCAGCGCCAACCGGGTGCGCGAGGTCGTGCAGCCGGCGCCGCGCGGCGAGGTCCACGACGCGCGCGGCACGCCGCTGGT
Organism: Mycobacteriales bacterium; assembly: GCA_040902655.1. Classification (NCBI taxonomy): domain Bacteria; kingdom Bacillati; phylum Actinomycetota; class Actinomycetes; order Mycobacteriales; species Mycobacteriales bacterium. The sequence continues at coordinate 156,666 of JBBDWV010000016.1, read as the reverse complement.
GCGTAACCGCACGGCCCTGGTCGTGACCGTCAGTCGCTCGACCGTCCTGCGGCAGCACGACGGCGGCCAGGCCGTTCTCGCCCGGCTCGGCGCGGTGCTCGGCCGGCCGGCGGAGGCACTCGCCCAGCAGATCCGGCCGTGCGGCGGGAGCGTCCAGCCGCCGTGCTGGCGCGGCTCGCCGTACCGGCCGGTGCCCGTCGCGGAGTTCGACGCGGGCGACCGGGCCAGCCTGACGAAGGTGCTCCAGATCGAGGAGCACCGTGAGGACTTCCCCGGTGTGCGAGCGCAGTTCACGCCGGTCCGGGACTACCCGCAGGGGCGGCTGGCGGCGCACGTCCTGGGTTATCTCGGCCCGATCAGCCCCGACGAGGTGGACCAGCCGGAGTACGACGGCGTACAGCCCAGCTCCCTGGTCGGCCGGGCCGGCATCGAGGCGACCTACGAGGCGTCGCTGCGCGGTCAGGACGGGATCCAGCGGCTGCTCGTCGACCACGTCGGCACGGTCACCGGCTCCGACGGGGAGACGGCGCCGCGGCCGGGGGACACGCTGGTGCTGTCGCTCGACGCCGCAGTGCAGAAGGTCGCCGAGGACGCGCTGGCGCGGGGCATCGAGCGGGCACGGGGGATGCGCGCGCGGGGGAGCGGCGATCCGCTGGTCGCCGACTCCGGCTCCGTCGTGGTGCTGGAGGCGCAGAGCGGCCGCCTGGTCGCGATGGCCAGCTACCCGTCGTACGACCCGGCGGTGTTCGTGGGCGGCGCCTCGCCGGGCGAGTACGCCCAGCTCATGGACGAGAGCCGGGGCGCGCCGCTGGTCTTCCGGGCGATCCAGGGCGCCTACGCGCCGGCGTCCACCTTCAAGGTGGTGTCGGCGGCGGCCGCGGTGGCCAGCGGCGACTACCCGCTGGCCGGCCGCTACCCGTGCCCCGGTGTCTACCGCCCGACCGGGCAGCGCAACTTCGGCTCGGCCTCGTTCGGCACGATCGACCTGCGGAAGGCGCTGGTCAAGTCCTGCGACACGGTCTTCTACAAGTTCGGCTACGAGCAGTGGCTGCGCGACGGTGGAAACCGGCCGGTCGAGCGGCCGCGGGACCCGATGATCCGGATGGCCCAGGCGTTCGGTCTCGGCGAGCGCACCGGCATCGACCTGCCCAGCGAGCGGCGCGGCACCATCGCCGACCGCGCCTACAAGCAGGCCTACTGGGAGGCGACCCGCGAGAACCGCTGCAAGGGCGCCCAGAACACGGCACTTCCGCGGGAGCGGCGGCGGGCCAACCAGGAGTTCTGCGACGAGGGCTTCCGCTTCCGCGGCGGTGACGCGACGAACTTCGCGATCGGCCAGGGCGACACCCTCGTCACGCCGCTGCAGCTGGCGACCGTCTACGCCGCGATCGCCAACGGCGGCAAGGTCCTCGAGCCGCACGTCGGGTGGGCGCTGCGGTCGCCGGCCGGCGAGGTCCGCGAGATCGCCCCGAAGCTGCGCAGTACCGTCCCGGTCGACCCGCTCGCGCTGGGCTACCTGCGCGACGCGTTGGCGGGGGTGACGCAGCCCGGCGGGACGGCGGCACGCGCCTTCGCCGGCGCGCCGGTCGCGGTGGCCGGCAAGACCGGCACCGGCGAGGTCGCCAACCGTCAGGACACCTCCTGGTTCGCGTCCTACGCGCCGGTCGCCCGCCCGGAGCTGGTCGTCGTCGGGATCGTCTCGCAGGGCGGGACCGGCGGCACCGTTGCAGCGCCGATGGTGCGTGAGATCTACGACGGCATCTACGGGTCGGGCGGCACGGGTCGGGCGGCCCCGGCCCTGCCGGACGTTCGGCCGGGCGGCGCATGAGGGACAGCGGGTCGACGACCCGGCTGGCTCCGATCGCGCTGGGCCGCCGGGACGCGTCGTTGCGCGAGCGGGCGATGGGCGTCGACTCGCCGCTGCGCCGGCTCGACTGGCTGCTGGCGCTCGCCGTCGCCGCTCTGGTCGGCCTCGGGTCGCTGCTCGTCTGGTCGGCCACCCGGCAGCGCCTGCTCGACACCGACCTCGACCCCACGACGTTCGTCGAACGGCACCTGCTCAACGCCGTGATCGGCCTGGCTCTGGCCAGCCTGGCTGCGCTGATCGACTATCGGACGCTGCGGGCGTACGCCCCCTTCGTCTACGCGGCTGCCTTGCTGGGGTTGGTCGCTGTGCTGTCGCCGCTCGGCAGGACGGTCAACGGCGCGCACTCCTGGATCGTGCTCGGCGGCGGCCTACAGGTGCAGCCGTCGGAGTTCGCCAAGGTCGCGCTCGTGGTCGGCGTGGCCATGCTGCTCGCCGAGAAGCGCGACATCGAGGAGGAACCACGCCACGGCGACGTCCTGCTCGTGCTCGCGCTCGCGGCGGTGCCGATCGCGCTGGTCCTGCTCCAGCCGGACCTCGGAACGGTGCTCGTGCTCGTGTTCATCGTGCTCGGCATGCTGGCCATCGCCGGCGCCTCGGCCGGGTGGGTCGTCGGCCTGGTCCTGGCCGGGGCCGTCGTCTGTGTCGGGGCGGTGCAGCTGGGCGTGCTCGCCGACTACCAGGTGGACCGGTTCGCCGCTTTCACCAACCCCGCGCTCGACCCGCGCGGGGCCGGCTACAACACCAACCAGGCCCGCATCGCGATCGGCTCCGGCGGCCTGTCCGGCAAGGGGCTGTTCCAGGGCACGCAGACACGTGGTCGGTTCATCCCGGAACAGCAGACCGACTTCATCTTCACCGTCGCGGGGGAGGAGCTGGGGCTGCGGGGCGGAGCCGTGCTGCTCGGCCTGTTGGGGGTCGTCCTGTGGCGCGGTCTGCGGATCGCGGCGCGCGCGACCGACGCCTTCGGCCGGCTCGTGGCGGCGGGTGTCGTGTGCTGGTTCGCCTTCCAGAGCTTCGTCAACGTCGGGATGACCCTGGGGATCATGCCGGTCACCGGGCTGCCGCTGCCCTTCGTGAGCTACGGCGGCTCGGCGATGTTCGCCAACCTGCTCGCCGTCGGCCTGCTCCAGAACGTCCACCTGCGCAGCCGCGAGCTGTAGCCGGCCGGCCGGCCGGCTACAGCTCCGGCCGCCTGCCCCGGCTCCTGCCCCGGCCCCCCGCCCCTCCCTCCGGTGATCTTCTGCCATCTGGATCCGCAGCGGACTCGCCGGCGCGTCTGCTGCCGATCCACACGGCAGAAGATCACGACAGGGTGTGCCGGCGCTCCTGGTCGCGGGCGGTCGCGAGCACCCGTGCGACGAGCACCTTCTGGCGGCAGCGCGTCTCGAACCAGACGCAGCGTTCCGTGCGCCAGCCGCGGGCGTCCGAGATCCGGTCGCGGCGCTGGTCGCGCGCGGCCATCCGCGTGCCCGCGTGCCCGGCCTTGCCGTCGGCCTCCACGGCGAGCCTCAGCCGCCGGTCGGCCAGGTCGAAGCGGGCCAGGATCCGCCCCGACTCGTCGTAGAGCCGCTGCTGTGGCTCGAGCCCGGGCAGGTGCGGCTTCAGCACGAGCCGCACCAGGGTCTCGTGCGGCGACTCGGCACGCCCGTCGGCCAGCCGGACAGCCTCACGCAGCGGCGTGAGTCCCGCCTGCCAGCGCTGCTGCCGCACCAGCACGTCGAGGTCGGCGGTCGACAGCAGCTCCCGGTGCAGGAGCGCGTCGAGCAGGCACACCAGCGAATCGGACTGCAGCAGCAGGGCGCAGTCCACGAGTGTCTGCGCGTACGAGGTGACGTGCAACCCGCTCGGCAGCTGCAGGACCTGCTCGGCCGTGTACCGCCGACGGTGCCGGGTGAGGGTGCGGGTCTGGCCGTCCGAGGTGGTGGAGTGCAGCGGGCTGCCGCCCCAGCGCAGGGCCACGTCGTCCAGCAGGTGCTCGCGGCCGCCCGTCGCCGGGTCGCGGTCGTCGACGAGCGGCAGGTCGTGCAGACGCGCCGCCAGCCGGCCGCAGGCGACCGCTGCGACCACCTCCTTGCCGTGGATGTCCCGGTGCGGCTGTCCGCCGCCGCTCGCCAGTACGGCCGCGAAGCCGCGCTGCTCCAGGTCGAGCGCGTAGCCGCCGTCCGCGTAGACGCCGGACCACGGCGCCTGCCACTCACCGCGCCGCACGAGCGCGTCGATCCGACCACGGGTGGTCACGGCCAGCGCCTGCTTCCGCGTCCAGACGCCTCGCGTGGTGGAGCCCAGCTCAGCCAGTTCGCCCATGACCGGCACCTCAGCGGGCGACTGCCTCGCATACCAGCCCGTCGGCCCGGACTGTGGACAGGAGTGGATCTTCTGGCAGCTGGATCCGCAGCGGACCCGCCGGCGCGTCTGCTGCCGATCCAGACGGCAGAAGATCACCGGGCATCGGAGAGAGATCAGCGACCCTCGACAGTCGCACGTAGCCTGGTCACATGCCCGTCGAGAGCCTGTTCCCCCGCCTCGAGCCGCTGCTGCCCAGCGTGAGCAAGCCGATCCAGTACGTCGGCGGCGAGCTCAACAGCACCGTCAAGGACTGGGACAGCTGCGACGTCCGCTGGGCGCTGATGTACCCCGACGCCTACGAGGTCGGCCTGCCCAACCAGGGCGTCATGATCCTGTACGAGGTGCTCAACGAGCAGCCGGGCACCCTGGCCGAGCGGACCTACAGCGTGTGGCCCGATCTGGCGGCGAAGATGCGCGAGGCGGGCGTCCCGCAGTTCACCGTCGACGCGCACCGCCCGGTCCGCGACTTCGACGTCCTCGGCGTGAGCTTCTCCACCGAGCTCGGTTACACGAACATGATCGAGGCGCTCGACCTCGCCGGCATCCCGCTGCACGCGAAGGACCGCGACGAGACCCACCCGATCGTGCTTGCGGGCGGCCACGCAGCCTTCAACCCCGAGCCGATCGCGGACTTCCTCGACGCTGCGGTCCTGGGCGACGGCGAGCAGGCCGTCCTCGAGATGAGCGCGGTGATCCGGCAGGCCAAGCACGACGGCGCCGACCGCGAGGAGACGCTGCTCCGGCTGGCCCGCGCCGGCGGCGTCTATGTCCCGCGCTTCTACGACGTCGACTATCTGCCCGACGGCCGCATCGCCCGCGTCGTCCCGAACCGCCCGGACGTGCCGTTCCGCGTGCACAAGCGCACCGTCATGGACCTCGACGAGTGGCCCTATCCCAAGTCGCCGCTGGTGCCGCTGGCCGAGACGGTGCACGAGCGGATGAGCGTCGAGATCTTCCGCGGCTGCACCCGCGGCTGCCGGTTCTGCCAGGCAGGCATGATCACCCGACCCGTGCGCGAGCGCTCGATCACCGGCATCGGCGAGATGGTGAAGACCGGCCTCAAGGCGACCGGCTACGAGGAGGTCGGCCTGCTCTCGCTGTCCAGCGCCGACCACTCCGAGATCGGCGAGGTCGCCAAGGGGCTGGCAGACCGCTACGAGGGCACCCAGACCAGCCTGTCCCTGCCGAGCACCCGCGTCGACGCGTTCAACATCGATCTCGCCCAGGAGCTCAGCAGGAACGGAAGAAGGTCCGGCCTCACCTTCGCGCCCGAGGGCGGCTCGGAGCGGCTGCGCGCGGTCATCAACAAGATGGTCAGCAAGCAGGACCTCATCGACACCGTCACCACGGCGTACGGCGCGGGCTGGCGGCAGGTCAAGCTCTACTTCATGGTCGGCCTGCCGACGGAGACCGACGAGGACGTCCTCGAGATCGCCGAGATGGCAAGGGAAGTCATCCGCGCCGGCCGGCAGGTCACCGGCACGCGGGACGTGCGCTGCACCGTCTCCATCGGGGGCTTCGTGCCCAAGCCGCACACGCCTTTCCAGTGGGCCGGCCAGCTCGACCACGAGACGACTGACCGCCGCCTGAAGCTGCTGCGCAACGCCATCTCGAGCGACAAGAGCACCGCCAAGGCGATCGGCTACCGCTATCACGACGGCAAGCCCGGCATCGTCGAAGGCCTGCTCAGCAGAGGTGACCGACGCATCGGTGCCGTGATCGAGCAGGTGTGGCGCGACGGCGGGAAGTTCGACGGCTGGAGCGAGCACTTCTCCTACGACCGCTGGATGGCGGCGGCGCGCAAGCAGGGCGTCGACGTCGGCTGGTACACCACCCGCGAGCGCGAGGAGAGCGAGGTCCTGCCCTGGGACCACCTTGACTCCGGGCTGGACAAGGAGTGGCTGTGGAGCGACTGGCAGGACGCACTGGCCGAGCAGGACCTCGACGACTGCCGCTGGATCCCCTGCTTCGACTGCGGCGTCTGCCCGCAGATGGGCACCGACATCCAGATCGGCCCGACCGGCAAGACGCTGCTGCCGCTCACTGTCGTGCAGAACCCGTTGAGCGCCCTATGAGCAAAGGATGCGGCCGGTGCCCCGTCCGGCACGAGCCGGTGCGCCGGATGCCTCCGGAGCGAGCTGGGGTGCGGTAGGTGGCCAAGCAGCCGACCGGGCCGCCCCCGCCGCCGCCGGTCCAGAAGCTGCGCCTGCGCTACACCAAGCGCGGCCGGCTGCGCTTCACCAGCCACCGCGACATCGCCCGCGCCTTCGAGCGGGCGCTGCGGCGCGCGCAGGTGCCGATGGCCTACTCCGCCGGGTTCTCGCCGCACCCCAAGATCAGCTGGGTCGGCGCGGCGCCCACCGGGGTGGCGAGCGAGGCGGAGTACGTCGAGATCAGCGTCGCCGAGCGGGTCGACCTCGTACGGCTGAAGTCGGCGCTGGACGAGAGCCTGCCCGCCGGCATCGACATCACCGAGGTGGTGGAAGCGCCCGCAGGCAGCAGCCTGCCGGACCGGATCGAGGCGTCGCAGTGGTCGATCCGGCTGCCTGGCGTGCCGCTCGAGACGGCCCGTCAGGCGGTCGCCGCCTTCCTGTCCACGGACGCCGTCCCGGTCCAGCGGCTGATGAAGGCCGGGCTGCGCGAGCTCGACGCGCGGGCCGCTGTTGTCAGCATGTCCGCGGCAGGTGATCAGGACTGTGCGACACTTTCCGTGGTCGTACGGCACGTGACGCCTGCTGTTCGACCCGACGACGTTCTCTCCGGACTCCGGTCCGCGGCCGACCTCGTACCGCCGGTGCCCCCCGAGGCCACCCGGTACGCGCAGGGGCCGCTCTCCGAGCCCGGCGGGGTCGGCGATCCGCTCGCACCCGACCGGCTGACGGCCGAAGGGGCAACGCGAACAGTCGCAGATCTCGAGCAGACCGCCGCCGGCGCTCCGTCCTAGACGGGCCGCAACCCAGACTTCTCCGGCGTCGGCCACTCGGGCCGGCTCCGGTACGACCCCTTCCCGGGTCGGCGCGACCGCGTCACGTGCCGACCGGACACGGAGATCCGGTGCTCGACGAGCCCACCGACAGCAGTCCCCGCACGAACGACGAGACGCCGGAGCCGGTCAAGGCACCGCGCCGCCGCCGCGCCACCAAGGCCACTGCCGCACCTACCGGCAGCGAGGCCACCGAACCGACCGCCGCGACCGCCGAGGTCCTGGCGGAGGGCGCCGGCGCGCCGGCTGCCGGTGACGCCGTGGCCGCGGGAGAGGAGCCGGCCCCGACGAAGAAGGCAGCCCGCAAGGCCCCGGCGAGGAAGGCTGCCGCCCCCCGCAAACGCGCCGCCAAGAAGGTCGACGAGGGCGCGGTCCCGACGCCGCCGGCCGGCACCGCCGATCCGGCTGCGGACGACGTCGCGCTCACGGAGGACGAGCTGGCGGCGCAGGCAGCGCTGCTCGAGGCCGGTCCACCGGTCGTCCGTGCAGCCGAGGACGACCCGGTCGTGCAGGCGGCCGCTGCCGACGACGTGGGCACGCCCGCGATGGAGACCTCCGCCGGCGGTGCTCCGGAGCCCTCCGCCGACGACGCCGCGGCCCCCGCCGTGAAGCGCACCCGGACCCGCCGCGCCGCCTCGGTCACCTTCCAATCCCCGGAGCCGATCGCGGAACCGGAACTGGAGCCGGACGCCGCGCCCGCCGGGACGGCCGCGGACGCCCCGGCCGCCGATGAGGGTGCTCCCGCCCCCCGCCGACGCCGCCGCGCCGGCACGTCCGGTGCCGTCTCGCCCGAGGTCCTGCTCCCGCAACTGCTCGAGCCCACCACGGTCGACGCCCCGGTAGCGGAGACCGACGAGCGCACCGAGACCGGCGACGACGACGACCCGGACCGCCCGCGCCGTCGGCGCCGGGGCCGGCGGGGTCGTGGGCCGCGCCGCCCCGAGGACGACGCCGGCGCGTCCGGCGAGGACGACGAGGTGCCGACCGAACCGGTCCCCACCGAGACCACCGAGACCGCCGACATCGAGGCCGCCGACACCGAGGACGAGGACGGCGACGCACCCGCCGGTACCCGCCGTCGACGCCGCCGCCGCCGCAGCGGCGGCGGGACCGGCGGCGACGATGCCTCCGACGACACCGGGACCGCGGTCCGCGAGCCCCGTACGCGCAGCCGCTCCGGTGCCACCAGCGCCGACGAGGACGGCGTCCGGGGCATCACCGGCTCCACCCGGATGGCCGCCAAGCGCGTACGCCGGCAGGAGGGCCGGGACTCCGGCCGCAAGCGCCAGCCGATCCTGTCCGAGGCCGAGTTCCTCGCCCGCCGCGAGGCGGTCGACCGCGCGATGGTGGTGCGCCAGAAGGGCGACCGTACGCAGATCGCCGTGCTCGAGGACGGCGTGCTCGTCGAGCACTACGTCACCCGGGCGAGCGCGCAGTCCTATGCCGGGAACGTCTACCTCGGCCGGGTGCAGAACGTGCTGCCGAGCATGGAGGCAGCGTTCGTCGACATCGGCAAGAGCCGCAACGCCGTGCTGTACGCCGGTGAGGTCAACTACAACGCCGCCGCCGGCGGCAGGAACCGCAGCATCGAGACGGTCCTGAAGTCCGGCCAGGAGGTCCTGGTCCAGGTCAGCAAGGACCCGATCGGCCACAAGGGCGCGCGCCTCACCGGCCAGGTCAGCCTGCCGGGCCGGTACCTCGTCTACGTGCCCGAGGGCACGATGACCGGCATCAGCCGCAAGCTGCCCGAGGTCGAGCGTGAGCGCCTGAAGAAGATCCTCAAGAAGGTCGTGCCGGACGACGCGGGGGTCATCATCCGCACCGCCGCCGAGGGCGCCTCGGAGGAGGAGATCGCCGGCGACGTGCGCCGCCTGCAGGCGCAGTGGGAGGTTCTCCAGACCAAGGCGGCCAAGGGCGGCGCCCCGGTGCTGCTGCACGCGGAGCCGGACCTGGTGATCCGCGTCGTGCGCGACGTGTTCAACGAGGACTTCACCCGGCTCGTCGTGCAGGGCGACAGCGAGTGGGACACCATCCGCGACTACGTCGAGTTCGTCGCGCCCGACCTCGCGCCGCGATTGAGTCGGCACACCTCCGAGAAGGACGTCTTCGCCGAGCACCGGATCGACGAGCAGCTGCTCAAGGCGCTGGACCGCAAGGTCTACCTGCCGTCCGGCGGCTCCCTGGTCATCGACCGGACGGAGGCGATGGTCGTCATCGACGTCAACACCGGCAAGTTCGTCGGCAAGGGCGGCAACCTCGAGGAGACGGTCACCCGCAACAACCTCGAGGCCGCCGAGGAGATCGCCCGCCAGCTCCGGCTGCGCGATGTCGGCGGGATCATCGTCGTCGACTTCATCGACATGGTGCTGGAGAGCAACCGCGATTTGGTCGTACGCCGCCTCGTCGAGTGCCTCGGCCGCGACCGGACCAAGCACCAGGTCGCGGAGGTGACCTCGCTGGGGCTGGTGCAGATGACGCGCAAGCGCGTCGGGCAGGGGCTGCTCGAGTCCTTCAGCGAGCCGTGTGAGTCCTGCAACGGGCGGGGGATGCACGTGCATCCCGAGCCGGTGGACGAGCGGCGCGGCGACGGCGGGGGAGGCGAGGAGGGCCGGCGCGACCGGGCTCCCAAGCGCAAGCCGATCCCGGCTGACGCCCCGAAGCCGCGGTCGGCCCTCTCGGCGGAGGCCGTCCCGGCCGCCGCTCCCGATGCCGCCGCCGCCGATGCCGCCGAAGCCGATGCTGCTGACGTCCAGGGCGAGGAGGCGGAGAGCACCCCGCGTCGGCGCCGGCGCGGCGGCCGCGGCGCCGGCGCGGCGACCGTCGCACCGAACGACGAGATGGCCGAGCTGCTGGTCGAGGCGGCCGTGCGCGGGACAGCGGAAGCCGGGCCGTCCGAGCAAGCCGGGCCGGTCGGACTGCCCGAGCCGGCTGGGCTGCCCGAACCACCCGAGGCAGTGCCGGCCGTCGCGCCGGCCGTGGCCGACCAGCCGATCCCCGACGCGGAGGACCTGTCGGTCGATCAGGCGCCTGCGGGCGCCGACGAGGTGGCGGCCGCCCCCGTGGCGGAACCGGCTCCGCGCCGCCGCCGCCGCGCGACCAGCCGACCGGCCGGGCCCCCCACCGGCTGACCCGCCGGCCGGCCGGCGGCCTACCGGCCGGGCCGTCGTACCCGGCCGGACCGTCGACAGCTTCATGATCAACGCCGGGTTCACGCTGGTTTCGCGGCCTGGAAAACGGCGTAAGTCCGGCGTTGATCATGCACGTCGGCGAGGTTCGACGGCCGGTGCGGCGGTCCGGTAGGCTGCTGCAGTCGCGTCCTCGACGCGCCCTTTCGCCGCGCCCCGGGCGCGGCCCCCGTGCGAATCCAGCTAGGAGCCCCTCGTGTACGCCATCGTCAAGACCGGCGGCAAGCAGTACAAGGTCGCCGTCGGTGACGTCGTCGAGGTCGAGAAGGTGTCCGGCGGTCCCGGCGACGCCGTGGCGCTGCCCGCGCTGCTGGTCGTCGACGGTGGCTCGGTCACCTCCGACGTGGCCGCGCTCGCCAACGTCAGCGTTCGCGGTGAGGTCGTCGCGCAGACGAAGGGGCCGAAGCTCAACATCATGCGTTACAAGAACAAGACCGGCTACCGGCGCCGGCTCGGCCACCGCCAGAAGCTGACGCAGGTGCGCGTCACCGCCATCGAGACCGGCGCAACTGCCGGCTCCGCGACGTAGGAGGACCCGCCATGGCTCACAAGAAGGGCGCGAGTTCCTCGCGTAACGGTCGCGACTCCAACGCGCAGTATCTCGGCGTGAAGCGCTTCGGCGGCCAGGTCGTCAAGGCCGGCGAGATCCTCGTCCGCCAGCGTGGCACACACTTCCACCCCGGTGACCTCGTCGGCCGTGGCGGCGACGACACGCTGTTCGCGCTCGCACCGGGTGCCGTCACGTTCGGTCTCAAGCGCGGCCGCAAGACCGTCAACATCGTCCAGGCCGGCTGACCAGCTCCATCAGCGACTGACGAGGGCGGGCCGGCTTTCCCGACCCGCCCTCGCAGCTTTCCTAGAGAGAAGAGTTACGTGGCCACCATCGTCGACCGCGCCGTGCTCCACGTGGCCGCGGGTGACGGGGGAAACGGCTGCGCCAGCGTCCGGCGCGAGAAGTTCAAGCCGCTCGGCGGCCCCGACGGCGCAGACGGGGGGAACGGCGGCGACGTCGTCCTCGTCGTGCGCTCCCACATCGCCTCGCTGCTGGACTACCACTACCACCCGCACCAGCGGGCGACCTCGGGCAGGCAGGGACAGGGCTCGATGCGCACCGGCGCCAAGGGCACCGCCGTGGAGCTTCCGGTGCCGAACGGCACGGTGGTGTACGACGAGCACGGCAACGAGCTGGCCGATCTGATCGGCGAGGGCGCCCGCTTCGTGGTCGCCAAGGGCGGCAAGGGCGGTCTGGGGAACGCGACGCTGGCCAGCGCGAAGCGCAAGGCGCCCGGCTTCGCGCTGCTGGGTGAGCCGGGTGAGGTCAGGGACGTCGTGCTCGAGCTCAAGACGGTCGCCGACGTGGCCCTGGTGGGCTTTCCGAGCGCCGGCAAGTCCAGCCTGGTGGCCGCGCTGTCCGCCGCCCGGCCGAAGATCGCGGATTACCCGTTCACGACGCTGGTGCCCAACCTGGGCGTCGTCGAGGCGGCCGGCACGACCTTCACCGTCGCCGACGTCCCGGGTCTGATTCCGGGCGCTGCACAGGGCAAGGGCCTGGGTCTCGAGTTCCTGCGTCACGTCGAGCGCTGTGCCGTGCTGGTCCACGTCCTGGACTGCGCCACGCTGGAGCCGGACCGCGACCCGCTCAGTGACCTCGACCTGCTCGAGCGCGAGCTGTCGCTCTACAAGGACGACGTCGCCCGGCTGACCGAGCGCCCGCGACTGGTGGTGCTCAACAAGGTCGACGTGCCCGAGGCCCGTGAACTGGCCGACCTCGTCCGCCCCGAGCTCGAGGCACGGGGCCTGCGCGTCCTGGAGATCTCGGCCGTCAGCCACGAGGGTCTGCCGGCGCTTGCGTACGCGATGGCCGACGTGGTCCGAGCCGACCGCGAGGCCCGGCCGCTCGAGGAGGCGACCCGGATCGTGCTGCGGCCCAAGGCGGTCGACGACCTGGGCTTCACCCTCGAGGCGCAGGGCGAGGGCCGCTACCTGGTGCGTGGCAGCAAGCCCGAGCGCTGGGTGCTGCAGACCGACTTCACCAACGAGGAGGCCATCGGCTACCTCGCGGACCGACTGGCCCGGCTCGGCGTGGAGAAGGCACTCGCCGCGGCGGGTGCCACACCCGGCGACGAGGTCACCATCGGCGAGATCAGCTTCGACTGGCAGCCCACGGAGCTCGAGCAGTTCAGCTCCGGGATGCGCGGGCAGGATGCCCGTCTCGAGGACCGCAGCCGCGCCGGAGCGGACGAACGGCGGCTGCAGAAGGACCTGCGCCGGGCCGAGCGGATGGGCCTGGACAGGTCGGCGCTGGAGGCCGAGCTCGAGCCGCTGCAGAAGTCGTCCCGACGGGACGCCGGACAGTGAGCCGGGAGGCGGTCGCCGCAGCGCCGCGGCTGGTCGTCAAGGTGGGCTCGTCCTCACTGACCACGGCCGCCGGCGGGTTGGACCCTGGGCGTCTGGACGCGCTGGTCGAGGCGCTGGTCGAGCGGCAGGGTCAACTGGTCCTGGTGTCCTCGGGCGCGATCGCCGCGGGGCTGGCGCCGTTGGGGCTGGCCCGCCGGCCGCGGGACCTGGCCACCCAGCAGGCCGCGGCCGCGGTCGGACAGATGCTGCTGATCCAGCGCTACGCCAGCGCGTTCGCCCGCTCGGGGCGCACCGTCGCGCAGGTGCTGCTGACCGCCGACGACGTGGTCCGGCGCTCGCACTACCGCAACGCGCAGACCACGCTGGACCGGCTGCTCGCCCTCGGCGTCGTGCCGATCGTCAACGAGAACGACGCGGTGGCGACCGAGGAGATCCGCTTCGGCGACAACGACCGGCTGGCCGCCCTGGTCGCCCACATCGTCCGTGCCGACGCGCTCGTCCTGCTCTCCGACGTCGACGGGCTCTACGACGGCGACCCGCGCCGGCCGGGTGCCCGTCTGGTGCCGGAGGTGCGGCGCGCCGGGGATCTGCAGGGGGTCGTCGTGGGCGGCGCCGGCAGCGCCGGGCTCGGCCGCGGCGGCATGACGAGCAAGGTGGACGCCGCCGGACTGGCGACGCGCGCCGGTGTGCCGGTGCTGCTCGCCGCCACCACCGCCGTGCGTGACGCGCTGCGGGGGCACGGCGGCACGTTCTTCGCCCCGACCGGCTCCCGGTCTCCGGGCCGGCTGCTCTGGCTGGCCCACGCGACGACGCCGCGGGGCCGGCTGCTGCTGGACGACGGGGCGGTGCGGGCGGTCGTCGAGCGCCGGATGTCGCTGCTGCCGGCCGGCGTGACGGGCGTCACCGGGGAGTTCGCGGCCGGGGACCCGGTCGAGCTGGCCGGCCCGGACGGGCTGGCGGTCGCGCGTGGGCTGGTGGCCTACGACGCCGGCGAGTTGCCGGCGCTGCTCGGTCGCTCGACCCGCGAGCTGGGCCTGCGCGAGGTCGTCCACCGTGACGACCTGGTGGTGCTCTGAGGCCCAGCCGCAGCGCGGCGCGCCGTACTCTCGATGCCATGAGCGAGGTCGTCGAGGTTGCCAGGCGCGCACGGGTAGCGGCGGCAGGGCTCGCGCCGCTGCCCCGCAAGGACAAGGACGCGGCGCTGTACGCGATGGCCGACGCGCTGGTCGAGCACACCGACCGGGTGCTGGCCGCGAACGCCGAGGACGTGCAGGCCGGGCGAGAGGGCGGCACGAGCGAGGCGCTGCTCGACCGCCTGGCGCTGACGACGGCGCGGGTCGGCGCCATGGCCGACGGCCTGCGCCACGTCGCCACGCTGCCCGACCCGGTCGGCGAGGTCGTCCGCGGCAGCCGGCTGCCCAACGGCCTGGAGCTGCGGCAGATCCGGGTCCCGCTCGGCGTGGTCGGGATCGTGTACGAAGCCCGGCCGAACGTCACCGCCGACGCCGCGGGGCTCTGCCTCAAGAGCGGCAACGCCGTGCTGCTGCGCGGCAGCGCCAGCGCCTACCGATCCAACTTTGTGCTGGTCGACGTGCTGGCGGCGGCGGCGACCTCCGCAGGCGTGCCGCCGGACAGCATCTCGCTGGTGCCCGGCACCGATCGGTCCAGCGTGAAGGAGCTGATGCAGGCTCGCGGCCTGGTCGACGTCCTCATCCCACGTGGCGGCGCCGGCCTGATCCAGGCGGTCGTCAGCGAGTCGCAGGTGCCGGTCATCGAGACCGGGGTGGGCAACTGCACGGTCTATGTCGATGCCTCCGCCGACCTGCAGATGGCGGTCGACATCACCATGAACAGCAAGACCCACCGGCCGAGTGTCTGCAACGCCGCCGAGACGCTGCTGGTGCACAGGGACGTGGCGGGAGAGTTCCTGCCGCTCGTCGTCCGGGCGCTGGAGGACGCCGGCGTCACCCGGCACGCCGACGAGCGCGCGCGGACCTACGACGTCGGCGCGCTTGCGGTCTCGGACGAGGACTGGGCCGCGGAGTACCTCTCGCTCGACCTCGCCGTCGGTGTCGTCGACTCCCTCGACGAGGCGGTCGCGCACATCCGCCGCTGGGGCAGCGGTCACACCGAGGCCATCGTCACCAGGGACGTGGCGGAGGCCGGTCGCTTCGTGCGGTCGCTGGACAGCGCCGCGGTGATGGTGAACGCCTCGACCCGGTTCACCGACGGCGGCGAGTTCGGCTTCGGTGCCGAGATCGGAATCAGTACGCAGAAGCTGCACGCGCGCGGGCCGATGGGCCTGCCGGAGCTCACGAGCACCACCTACGTCGTCACCGGCGACGGGCACGTGCGGAGCTGACGGCTCGCGCCGTTCGGCTGCGAAACACCCTGGCCGCAGGCATCCTGGCCACATGCGCCGCGCCACCCTGCTCGCCCTGTCCGCCCTGCTCGCCGCCCTCCTCAGCCCTGCCGCGCCGGCGTCGGCCGCGCAGTACGCCGACACAGCGGCGCTGGAGCTCGCCTCGCCCGCGCTGGTCGAGCCCCGCCCGGGGGTGCTCGAGGTCTACACCCGCGCCCCGGGCGGAACGCCGCAGCGGCAGGTCCGGGACGAGGCCGGGCGCTGGTCCCGGACCACCTCTCTCGGCGGCACGATCACCTCGAAGCCGGCCGCGGTGTCGATGACCGCCGGCCGTACCGACGTCTTCGCCCGCGGCGGGTCCGGCCAGCTGGTCCAGAAGTACGCGGTGGACGGCCGCTGGTCGCCCTGGATCCATCTGGGCGGTCGCTTCGCAGGCGCCCCCACCGTCGTCTCCTGGGCGCCGGGCCGACTCGACGTCTTCGCCCGCGGCACGGACGGGACGCTGCTGCACACGTGGTTCGCGGGCGGGCGCTGGTTCGCCTGGGAGCGCCTCGGCGGCTCGCTGGCCTCCGCACCCGCTGCCGTGTCGATGGTCCCGGGCCGGCTGGACGTCTTCGCCCGCGGGACCAACGGGGCGCTGGTGCACCTCTACTATCCCGGCGGCGGCTGGTCGCGCTGGTCCTCCCTCGGCGGCACGCTCTACTCCGAGCCGGCGGCGGTGACCACCGGCGACGGCCGGCTCGACGTCCTCGTCCGCGGCGGTGACGGAGCCCTGCGGCTGAAGTCCTTTGTCCGAGGCACGGGCTGGTCGGGCTACTCGACCCTGCCCGGTGCGGTCCGGTCCGGCCCGGGCGCGGTCGTCACCTCCACCGGTGAGACCGTCGTCGTGGCCCGCGACCCCCAGGGGCGCTACGTGCTGCGCAGCCGCCCGGCGGACGGCGCCTGGAGCCTGTGGACGGCGCTGGGCGGCGTCTCGGTCTTCCACGGCCTCGGCGCGTGGGTCGACCTCTATGACTACGCCTCGCTCGACCGGGCCGCCGCGCTCGACGACCTGCGCAGCCGCGGCGTACGCACCGTCTACCTCCAGACCTCCCGCTTCAGCGCGTCCTTCGACCTGTCCCCGGACGCCGTCCAGTGGGTGGACGCCGCACACGCCCGGGGGATCTCCGCCGTCGGGTGGTACCTGCCCGGCTACGGCGACATGGCCCGCGACCTGCGGCGCACCATGGTCATCGCCGATGTGGTCACCCCGGCCGGAGGCCGCTTCGACGCGGTCGGCGTCGACATCGAGGCGCACACCGGCATCGGCAGCAGCAACGAGGTGCCGCGCACGACGATGAACAGCCGTGCCGTCGAGCACCTGCGGCAGGTCCGTGCCCGCACGAACGCCCCCCTGACGGCGATCACCCCGCAGCCGACCGCGACCGACGAGGCCGGCGAGACCTGGGAGGGCTTCCCGTGGAAGGGCGTCGGGCAGAGCGCCGACCTCGTGCTGCCGATGTCGTACTGGCCCAAGACCTGCCGGGACGCCTGCGTCCGCGACTACACCGCCACCAACGCGCGCTACGCGGCCTCGTGGACCGGTCGACCCGTCCACATCGCCGGTCGCGGCTACCCCGCCGCCGACGGCACGCAGGTCAGCGACAGCGACATCCGGGCGTACGTGGACGGTGCGGTCGCCGCCGGCGTGGTCGGCGGAAGCGTGTACGACTACGCCTCGACGCGTACCCGTACGGCCTGGTGGTCCTCGCTCGCGCGGCTGAACAAGCTGTAGCGGCACGACGTGCGGGTGGAGTCGCGCGCGGCTGCGTCGGGCATGATCGGCTTCGCACCCGGCCGATGTGGGTAGAAGTCGCGCGGCCGGAGCCGGGAGGGGCTAGCTTTTCGGCTGGACCGGTGTCCCGCCGTGCCGACCTGCCGAGCGACATCTGCGGAACCGGAGGATGCAGCGCATGGAGCCGTCCCTGCGGCTGCCTGTCACCACACCGGACGGTACGGCTGCTGAGTCGGTGACGCTGCTCGTCGTGGACGTGGACGGGCACCGCTGTGCGCTGCCGGCCCACGTGGTGGTCGAGATCCATCCGGCGGTGCAGCTCGCCCGACTTCCGGACGCCCCCGAGGTCGTCGTCGGCATGGTGAATCGGCGCGGCCGGCCGCTGCCGGTGCTGGACCTGCGTCGTCGGCTGGGTCTGCCGGGTCGGACGTTGCGGCTCGAGGACCGGCTGGTGGTGCTGGCTCTGCCCGACCGCGAGGTGGCTCTGCTGGTCGACGCTGCAGTGGACATGCTCACGGTGCCCGCCGAGACGGTCGACGACGCGGTGGCCGGCGCGGCGGAGGCGGTGCGCAGCTCGGGTGTGGCCGTGCTCCCGGACGGGCTGCTCGTCATCCTCGACGTCCAGGGCTTCCTGTCCAGCGGTGAGTCGGCAGCACTGGACGAGGCGCTGCAGCAGGCGCTCGCGGCAGCGTCGCGGTGACGACCTCGACCGACCGCTCCACCGCCGTCGTCGGCTATCTCGAGGCGGCTCTGGGGCTCAGTTTCAGCGGGCCGCGCCGGACCCGGCTGCTGGCGGCGATCGAGGCGCAGCGCGTCGCCTCCGGCCTGTCGCCCGAGCTCTTCCTCGACGCGGTCTCCCGTCCTGGGCAGGTGCATGACCGGCTGGTCGCGCAGGTGACCGTCGGCGAGACCTACTTCTTCCGGGACCGGGTGCAGTGCGACCTGCTGCGTGCGCTCGTCCTCCCGGAACTCGCTGCCCGGTCAGGACCGGAGCAGAGCATCACCCTGTGGAGCGCCGGGTGCGCCAGTGGGGAGGAGCCCTTCACGCTCGCCGCCCTGGCGGAGGAGGCGGGGCTCGGGGAGCGCTGCACCGTCGTCGGCAGCGATGCCTCCGGCCGGGCGCTGGACAAGGCCCGCCGCGGCACGTACGGGCCGTGGTCCATGCGCTCGACGACGCCGGCTGAGCAGGCCACGCACTTCCGGGAGCGGGACGGGCACTTCCAGATCGCCGAGCAGCTACGGCAGCGCACCCGGTTCGTGCAGCGCAACCTGCTCAACGGTCCGCCGCCGCCGGGCAGGTTCGACGTCGTGCTGTGCCGCAACCTGCTGATCTACCTCACCCGGGAGGCGGTGCAGCGGGCCTCCGCGGTGCTCGCCAGTGCCCTCACGCAGGACGGCTGGCTGATCACCGCCGCTGGGGACCCGCCGCTGGACGCGCCCGGGCTGGAGCCGGTGCGCACCCGGTACGGGCTGGCCTACCGCCGCGCCCGCGCCGGCCTCCCGGGGCTGCCGCCCCCCGTGTCGGCGCTGCAGCCCGCGACGGCGCTACCGCCCGCCGTGTCGCAGCCGCGATCCTCCGCGCGGCCGGGGGCACCCGAGGCCCACCGCCGCCGCCCGGCCGCCCGACCTGCCCACCGGTCACCGGCGCGGCCGCCCGCCCCGGCGGCGATACCCGCGCCGGTCCCGGCGGCGACGCCGGCCACCGCGCTGGCCGAGCAGATCCGGCTCCTCGGCGACGCCGGGCGCGTCGCCGAGGCATGCCGCATCGCCGGCGACGCGGCGCAGGCCCATCCGCTGGACGTGGAGCTGAGGTACCTCGCGGGTGTGGTGCTGCTGGAGGCAGGGCGGCTCGACGAGGCGGCGGAGGCGGCGTCCTCAGCCGTCTACCTCGGGCCGGAGCTGGCCGCGGCGCACCTGCTGCTGGGTCAGGTGGAGCATGCCCGCGGGAACGCCGAGCGGGCGCGGCGCAGCTTCCGCAACGGCTCCCGGCTGCTGGCGGCGGCGCCCGACGACGCTCCGGTCGCCCTGGTCGGCGACCTGCCTGCCGGGCACCTGGCCGCCATCGCCGCGCGCTACCTGTCCCACCACCCGGCCGGTGGTTGATGCCGCCGCCGACGCGCACCGGGGACGACGTCCTGCTGGCCGCCCGCGCCGCCGAGCTGGCCCGTCCGCTGGCCGAGCGGCAGGACGACGACACGGTGGACCTGCTCGTCGTCATCGCCGGCGGGCAGCAGGTCGCGATCCCCGTCGGCAGCATCCGGGAGGTGCTCCCGCCGGGGCCGGTGGCGCAGGTGCCCGGTGGCCGCGGTGCACTGACCGGCCTGGTGGGCGGGCACGGAGACGCCCTGGCTGTCGCGGCCCTGGCCGTCCTGCTCGGCCTGCCCGGATCCGTCCCTCCCGACCAGCAGTGGGTGATCGTGCTGGACCACGCCCGGGCCCCGCTCGGGCTGCTCGCCGACACGACCGTGGACATCGTCACGGTCAGCCGGCAGGAGCTGAGCTCGCCGGCCGAGCCGGGCGGGCTGGTCACCGCGCTCCTTCCCGGCGGCGACCTCGTTCTGGACCCCGCCGTCCTGCTGCGCGACCCCCGGCTCTCGCTCACGCCGCCCGACCCGACGAAGGAGCCCTCGTGGCAACAACCATGACGATCCGCAAGCAGGTGCTCGCGGGCTACGCGGTGCCGCTCTTGGCCACCCTGGCGATGATCCTGGTGGCCGTCCTGGCCCTCCAGAGCGTCCTCACCGCGAAGAACCAGGTCATCGACCGCGACGCGAGACTGGTGAGCGATGCGCACCGGACGAACGCCGCGGTGCACGAGCGGGCCAACGCCAGTCGCGGCTATCTGCTGACCCGGGACGCCGGCTACCTGGCCCAGATCCAGGAGGCAGAGGGGCGGACGGAGGAGGCCGTCGCCGCCCTGGAGAGTCGCGTCTACACCGAGGCGGGGCGCCAGCTGGTGGCGCAGGTGCGGCCGGCCCGGGACCGCTGGTTGGAGGAGTCTGCGGCGGTGATGCGGGACGCCCAGCGGCCGGGGATCACGACCGCGGCGATCGGGACGCTGTTCGCCGAGCGGCAGGCCCCGGCGCTCCTTCGGCTCGAGACCCTGCTGAACGAGTTCATCGCCTTGCAGGAAGAGCAGATCGACTCGGCCGTGGCGGATTCCGACAGCGCTGCCCAGGAAGCGACGAACCTGGTCTGGGCCTTGGGCGCCGTGGCCTTCCTCGCGGCACTCCTGGTCGGCCTGTGGCTCACGAACCGCATCTCCCGCCGGCTGTCGGGGCTGGCGCTCACGGTCGACGCCGCCGCCGCCGAGGTGCTGGCCGGGACCACCCAGCAGGTGTCCGGTTCGGCGCAGCAGGCGGCGGCCGTGCAGGAGACCGTCTCGACGGTGGAGGAACTCGTCCAGACCGCGCAGCAGAGCGCCGAGCGGGCCCGGGCGGTGGCGGAGCAGGCCCAGCGTGCCGCCGAGGTCGCGCACGACGGGACACGCGCCGTCGCGGAGTCCGCGGCGGGGATGGTGGCGATCCGTGAGCAGGTCGACACGACAGCCCGTACGGTCGTCGAGCTGGCCGAGCGGGCCCAGGCGATCTCCGACATCGTCTCGGCGGTGGAGGAGATCGCCGGGCAGACGCACCTGCTGGCGCTGAACGCCGCGATCGAGGCGGCTCGGGCCGGCGAGCACGGCAAGGGGTTCTCCGTCGTGGCCGGGGAGGTGCGCGGCCTGGCCGGACAGTCCCGCCGTGCCACCGCGCAGGTCTCCCAGATCCTGGGCGAGATCCAGCAGGGCACGACGACGGCGGTGATGGCCAGCGAGGAGGGCACCAAGCGGGTGGCGGACGGCGTCAGCCGCACCGAGCAGGCCGGCCAGACCATCCGTGAGCTGTCCGACAACGTCGCCTCTGCCGCCGAGGCCGGCGAGCAGATCGCGGCCTCCTCGGTGCAGCAGGCCGTGGTGACCGGGCAGATCGGCGAGGCGATGCGCAACATCGAGCAGGTGATGGAGCAGAACACCAGGTCGGCTCGCGAGGCCGAGCAGGCCGCCCGCGACCTGCACCGGGTGTCCGCCGAGCTGAAGGAGCTGGTGGGAGCCGCTGCCGATGGGCGCTGACGAGCAGCTGCAGCACCGGCTCCGGGCGTTGTTCGCCGAGGAGCTCGACGACGGGCTGCAGCTCCTCGGCGCCGGGCTGCTCCGGCTGGAGCAGGATGCCGGCAAGGCGCCGGGCGCCGATCTCGTGCAGGAGCTGTTCCGCACGGCGCACAGCCTGAAGGGGGCAGCGCACGCCGCCTCCGTCCCGGAGGCCGTCGAGGTGTGCGACCGGCTGGAGAGCACGTTCGCCGCCGTCCGCGACGGGGAGCTGCACCCGGACTCCGCGCTGGTCACCCGGCTGCTCGGCGAGACGGACACGTTGTCCGCACTGGCCGCAGGCCTGCACGAGGTCGCCGCCGCGCCGGCGGACGGGCCGCCCACCGGCGGGAGGTCCGCCGGCCCCGAGCAGCCCGCGCGGGCGCAGCCGCCGCACCCGGAGCCCGCACCGGCGCAGCCCGCACCGGCGCAGCCCGCACCGGCGGAGCCGGTGTCCGTCCCGGCACAGCCGGCCGCCTCCCTGCGTGTCAGCGCCGACAAGCTCGACGCCGTGCTGCGCCGCGCCGGCGAGGGGCTGGTCGCCACCCGGCGACTGCACGAGGTCGCCGACCAGGCGGCGCACGCCGCAGAACGGGTCGAGGCGGCACGCAGCCGGCTGCGCGCCGCGCTCCGGCAGGAGCGCGCCGGCAGCGTGGCGCACTCGCTGGACACCCTGCTCGACGACGCAGCCCGGGCCGTCACTACCCTCGCCCGGTCGGTGGAGGTGACCGACCGCGCGCTGGAGCACACCAGCGCCGGTGTCGCCGAAGCCGCCCAGTCCCTGCGCACCCAGCCTTTCGCCGACGCCTGCGGCTCGCTCGACCGCGTCGTACGGGACGTCGCCACGACCACCGGAAAGGCAGCCCGGTTCGAGCTGGTGGGCGGCGACATCGACGTCGACCGCGGCGTCATCGCCGCGCTGCGCGATCCGCTCCTGCACCTGGTCCGCAACGCCGTCGATCACGGTCTGGAGCAGCCCGCGGGGCGCGCCGCCGCCGGCAAGTCCACGACCGGGACGGTCAGCGTCGTCGCCACGCTGGACGGCAGCATGCTGCACGTCACGGTGCGGGACGACGGAGCCGGGATCGACGCCCGTCGGCTGCGCGAGGCGGCCGAGCGGCGAGGACTGGCGGCACCGGACGACGACATGGAGCTGGCCTTCGTGCCCGGCCTGTCCAGCCGTGCCGACGTCACCGCCGTCTCCGGGCGGGGCGTGGGGCTGGATGCCGCTCGCGCCCGCCTCGAGCAGCTCGGCGGGAACCTACAGGTCGTCTCGCAGCCAGACGTCGGGACCGAGGTGCGGCTGACGACTCCGGTGACCCTGGCCGTACTCCGGGTCCTGCTCGTCCGTACCGGCGGACAGACGGTCGCCGTGCCCACCGCCTCGGTCGACCGGGTGGTGCAGGTCGAGCGGCAGGCGCTGCGCGAGGTGGAGGGCTCGGTGCTGCTCACCCTCGGCGACCGGAGCGTGCGAGCCGTGTCGCTGTCCGGTGCGCTCGGTTTCGGCGACCAGGCCCTGGACGACGGTGACCTGATCGGGGTGATCGTGCCGCGCGGCGGGGACGTGGTCCTGGTGGTCGACGCGCTGCTGGACGAGTTCGAGGTCGCGGTCGAGCCGGTCCCGGCACGGCTGGCGGGAGCGCCCGGCCTCCTCGGCGTGATCGTGGTCCAGGGTGATCTGCCCGCCGTGGTCGTCAACCCGGTGGCCGTCGGCCGTACCGCCGCACCGCTGGTGCTGGCGACGGCCAGCGCCGCCCCGACCGCCGCCGCCCGGATCCTGCTGGCCGAGGACACCGTCACGACTCGGGCGCTGGAGCGCAGCATCCTCGAGGCCGCCGGCTACTCCGTCGCAGTGGCGGTGGACGGCGCCGACGCCTGGGAGCAGCTGCAGGCCGACGGCGCGGACCTGGTCGTCTCCGACGTCGACATGCCGCGCATGAGCGGCATCGACCTGTGCCGCAGGATCCGCAGCTCGACCCGGCTGCGTGAGCTGCCCGTCGTGCTGGTGACCTCGCTCGACACCGCCGCGGACCGTCAGCGCGGGCTGGAGGCGGGTGCCGACGCGTACGTCGTCAAGGGCGAGTTCCAGCAGGGCACCCTGCTCGACACCATTGCGCGACTGCTGTGAACGCCGCCGCCCCGCCCGTGCGGGTGTTCCTCGCCGACGATTCCCGGACGTCCCGAGAGCTGATGCGCCAGCTGTGCGCGGACGACCCGCGGCTGGTCGTGGTGGGTGAGGCGGGTGACGGCCGGCAGGCCGTCGAGCAGGTCGCCGCGCTGCGCCCGTCCATCGTCGTCATGGACATCGAGATGCCGCACCTGGACGGGATCGAGGCGACCCGGCAGATCATGATGCGCTTTCCGACGCCGATCCTGGTGGTCACCGCTCACCACGACGCGCACGACGTCGCGCTGTCGCTGCGGGCCGTGCAGGCCGGGGCGCTGAGCCTGGCCCCCAAGCCGGCCGGCCCCGGCTCGCCGACCTTCCTGCAGGACTCCCAGCGGTTCGTCCGGCTGGTCCGGCTGCTGGCCGGCGTGCACCCGGTCCGCCGGTACCTCGACGTCAGCGGTGCCGAGGCCCCGGCAAGCCAGCCGGTGCCGGTGCCGGTGCCGGAAGCCGGGGTGCGGCCGGCGGTGCCGCTGCGTGCGGTCGGCGTGGCTGCGTCCACCGGAGGGCCGGCGGCGCTCTACCGGCTGCTCGAGCTGCTGCCGACGCGACTGTCCGTGCCGGTCCTGGTCGTGCAGCACATCGCCGACGGTTTCGCCCCGGGGCTGAGGTCGTGGCTCGGCGGCGCCACGTCGCTCCCGGTGACGCTCGCCGAGCAGGACGAGCCGCTGGTGCGGGGCCGGATCTACGTCGCGCCCGACCGGTGCCACCTGCAGGTGGGGCGCGCCGGGCGCGTCGTGCTGTCGGACACCCCACCGATCGCCGGCTTCCGCCCATCGGCGTCGGTGCTGTTCAGCTCGCTGGCCGCGGCGTACGGCGCGGGTGCAGCGGGCGTGGTGCTCACCGGGATGGGCTCGGACGGACTCGAGGGCGCCCGCGCGCTGCGCCAGGTCGGCGCACCGGTGCTGGCGCAGGACGCGGAGTCCTCCGTGGTCTTCGGGATGCCGCGAGCGGTGGCGGAGGCGGGTCTGGCCACCTCGGTCGGAACGATCCAGCAGTTGGCAGAGACGCTGGCACGCATGCTGCCGGCGACATCGTGACGAGGGGAACAGCCGTGCCGGGAAAGCTGCTCATCGCCGAGGACAGCCGCACTCAGCGCGAGGTCCTGCGGGCTCACCTGGAGGACGTCGGCTACGAGGTGGTCGCGGCAGCCGACGGCGAGGAGGCGATCGAGCACATCCGGCGCGGCGGCGTCGACATGCTGATCAGCGACATCGTCATGCCGGGCATGAACGGCTACGAGCTGTGCCGGCAGGCCAAGCAGCACGACCACCGGTTGCCGGTCGTGCTGCTGACGTCGATGACCGACCCGCTCGACGTGGTGCACGGTCTGCAGGCCGGCGCCGACAACTTCCTGCGCAAGCCGTACTCCTTCTCGCACCTCAACAGCCGGGTCGAGATGATGCTGCACAACAGGAACCTGCGGGACAGCGGCCAGACGCAGATGGGCCTGGAGCTGTTCTTCCTCAACCAGCGCTTCATGATCACCGCCGAGCGCCAGCAGATCCTGGACCTGCTGGTGTCCAGCTTCGAGGACCTGGTCATCAGCAACCAGCAGCTGCGCCAGCAGGAGGCCGAGCTGGCCGCCGCGCGCGACGAGCTGGCCCAGCAGCTGTCGGAGGTGCACGCGCAGCGCGAGCGCCTGGCGACCGTGCTGGCCTCGGTGCCGCAGGTCATGGGGGTGATCGACCTCGACGGCGTGGTCACCGCCGCCAGCCATGCCCTCGCCAGATTCGTCGGGGCGCAGGGTCCCGCCGAGCTCCAGGGCCGCCAGCTGCGCGAGATCCTGCGGCTGCGCCACCACACCGGCGAGGAGTTCGCGCGCGAGGAGCGGCCCGGTTTCATGACCATGCGGACCGGCGAGCCGGCCGACATCGGCCGGGCCTTCGACGTGCTCGCCGACCGTGCGGACGGCAAGAGCGTGCCCGTCCTGATGCAGACGGCACCCGTGCGCGACAGGGCCGGCCGCACGAGCGGCGTGGTGGTCATCGCGCACGAGCTGGAGGCGCTGAGCCTGCACGACCCGCTCACCCACCTGCCCGGGCACACCGCTTTTGCCCAGCGGGTCGACACGGCCGTGGAGGCACTGACCGAGACCAACGCCGTGGTGGGTGTCGTCGTCGTCGTCCTGGACAGGAGTTCGGACCTGAGCGACAGCCTCGGCAAGGGCCGCATGGACCGGCTGATCGCCTCCCTCGCCGACCGCCTCCGGGAGGCGCTCGAGCTACCTGTCGTGCGCCAGCACGTCGACGGGCCCTCCGCGGGCTACCTGGGCGGCGGCGAGTTCGCCGTCGTGCTGCCCGGCCTCGGTGACGAGGCGCACGGCGTGCTGGCCGCCGATGTCCTGCGCAGGCACATGGCCGGCACGTACCGGATCGACGATCTGGACCTCACCGTCACGCTGACCGCCGGCTTCAGCGCGACCGCGGCGGCCGGCACCCGCTCGGAGGAGCTGGTGCCGGCGGCCGCGGCGGCGGCGCATCTCGGCACACGGTGGGGTGGCGACCGGGTGGAGAGCTCGTCGCCGGGCGCCGTGGAAGGCGCCGCCGACCGGCTGAGGGCGGAGGCGGACCTGCGCAGGGGCATCGAGCAGGGTGAACTCCAAGTCTACTACCAGCCGATCATGTCGCTCGAGAACGGCCTGGCCGGGGTCGAGGCGCTCGTACGGTGGCAACACCCGGAGCGCGGCTTCCAGTCGCCGGCCGACTTCATCCCGCTCGCCGAGGAGTCGGGGCTGGTCGTCCCGCTCGGCTGGGAGGTGCTGCGCAAGGCCTGCGAGCAGATGGCCCGGTGGCGCCGGGACCTGCCCGGCGGCGGTGCCCTCACCGTCAGCGTGAACCTCTCGCCCCGGCAGCTGGTCCAGGGTGATTTCGTCGAGCGGGTCGAGGCGGCGCTGGCCGCGAGCGGGCTGTCCCCGCACGCGCTGTCGCTGGAGATCACCGAGGCCGGTGTCGTGCAGGACGCCGAGGCGGCGACCGCTCAGTTGCACCGGCTCCGGGCGATGGGGGTCGGTATCGCCGTGGACGACTTCGGCACCGGCTACTCCTCGCTGCTGCAGCTGCGCACGTTGCCGGTCGACACCCTGAAGGTGGACCGTCAGTTCGTCGACGGCCTGATGACCGACCCGGATGACGCGACCATCGTGTCGGCGTCCGTGAGCCTGGCCCTTGCACTGCGGCTGAGGGTCGTCGCGGAGGGGGTGGAGTCGGCCGAGCAGGCCGAGGAGCTGCGCCGGCTGGGCTGCGACTTCGGCCAGGGATTCCTGTGGAGCCGCCCGCTGCCGCCCGGCGAGTTCGAGCAGTGGTGGCTGACGGCCCGGGGCTCCTGACCCCCGCTGCGCGACCCCTGGCGGCGCTCGGGGCAGAATGGCGTTCGGTTTCGAGGAGGATCCTGACGTGCTCACCCCCCAGTTCGCATCGGTCGCCGACGTGCAGTCGCGGCTGTCCGCCGCCGGCTACCTCACCGACGACGCGATCGCCACCACCGTCTTCCTGGCCGACCGGCTCGGCAAGCCGCTGCTCGTCGAGGGACCGGCAGGTGTCGGCAAGACCGAGCTGGCCAAGGCCGTCGCCGAGGCGACCGGCTCCGCGCTGATCCGCCTCCAGTGCTACGAGGGGTTGGACGAGGCCCGCGCGCTGTACGAGTGGAACTACAAGAAGCAGCTGCTGCGTATCCAGGCTGCGCACGACGACGCCGCGTGGGACGACATCCACGACGACGTCTTCGCGGAGGAGTTCCTGCTCTCCCGGCCGCTGCTGACGGCGATCCGTCGCGAGGACCCGACCGTCCTGCTCGTCGACGAGACCGACAAGGCGGACGTGGAGGTCGAGGGCCTGCTGCTCGAGGTGCTGTCGGACTTCCAGGTCACCATTCCGGAGCTGGGCACCATCACCGCCGCCCGCCGGCCGATCGTCGTGCTCACCTCGAACGCCACCCGTGAGCTGTCCGAGGCACTCAAGCGGCGCTGCCTCTACCTGCACCTGGACTACCCGACCGCCGAGCGGGAGAAGGCCATCGTGCTGTCCCGGGTGCCCGAGATCGCCGAGCAGCTGGCCGACTCGCTGGTGCGTACGGTGCGGGCGCTGCGGTCGATGGAGCTGAAGAAGTCGCCGTCGATCTCGGAGTCCATCGACTGGGCTCGCACCCTGCTGGCCCTCGGCCTCGACACCCTCGACGAGGCGGCGGTCAAGGGCACCCTCGGCGTCGTCCTCAAGCACGCCAGCGACCACGAGCGGGCCGGCACACAGCTGAAGCTGGACTGACCGTGCAGGGCGGGCTGCTCGATCGGGAGATCGGCTTCTTCCACGCGTTGCGCGAGGCGGGACTGAACATCTCGCTGGCCGAGGTGCTCGACGCCACCCGCGCTCTCGGGGTCGTCGACCTGCTCGACCGCGAGCAGCTGCGCGCCGGCTACGCCGCCACGGTCCTCAAGCGCCCGGCCCACCGGCGGACCTTCGACACGTTGTTCGACCTGTGGTTCCCGCCCGTGACGGGGGAGCCGCATGCCCGTGAGGGCGGGGACACCGACCCGGACCACGACGAGCTGGACGGCGACGGTCCGCCCGACGTCCAGGCCCTGCGCGAGCGGCTGAAGGGACTGCTGCTCGACGGTGACGAGGAGGAGCTGCGGCGTTTCGCGCGCCGCACCGTGAGTGAGCTCGGCCGCGCCGACACCCAGCCCGGCCGGCAGGCGTGGTTCTCCTACCGGGTGCTGCGCGGTCTGTCCCCCGAGACGCTGATGGCCTCCCTGCTCGAGGCGCTGCTGGCCGGCCAGCAGCGCGGCGGGATGGCCGAGAAGGTCGCCCGGCAGACCATCTCCGAGCGGATCCGGCAGTTCCAGGAGATGGTCGAGTCCGAGGTACGACGGCGACTCGCCGAGGACCGCGGGCCCGAGGCCCTCGCCAAGAACGCCGTGCAGCCGCTGGCCGAGCAGGTCGACTTCCTGCGGGCCAGCCGGAGCGACATGGCCGAGCTGCGCCGGCAGGTCTTCCCGCTGGCCCGGCGGCTGGCCACCCGGCTGACTGCCAAGCGCCGGCTCGGGCGCTCCGGCCGGCTGGACTTCCGCCGTACCGTCCGGGCCTCACTGGCGACCGGCGGGGTCCCGCTGGTGACCCACCACCGGCCGCACCGGCCGCACAAGCCCGAGCTGACGGTGCTGTGCGACGTGTCCGGGTCCGTCGCGGGCTTCGCGCACTTCACGCTGATGCTGTCGTACGCCCTGCGCGAGCAGTTCACCAAGGTGCGGGCCTTCGCCTTCATCGACACCGTCGACGAGGTCTCCCGCTTCTTCACGCCCGGCGGCGACGTGGCGGACGCCCTCGCGCGGATGTCGGCCGAGGCGAAGCTGGTCTGGTTCGACGGGCACAGCGACTACGGGCACTCGATCGAGACCTTCGCCGCCGACTACCCCGACGCGGTGGGGCCCAGAACGTCGCTGCTGATCCTCGGCGACGCGCGCAACAACTACCGGGCCACCGGGGTGCCGACGCTGCGCTCGCTGGTGCAGAAGTCGCGGCACGCCTACTGGCTCAACCCCGAGCCGGCGGCGTACTGGGGCAGCGGCGACAGCGCCACGGCGCAGTACGCCGACGTGATCGAGATGGTCGAGTGCCGCAACGCGGTGCAGCTCGAGGAGTTCGTCCAGCGGCTGCTGCCGACCTGACCCGGGGCTGGCGTCATGCTGCCGTCGCGCGCAGGCGCTCCTCTCAGCATGACGCAAGCAGCCTGACCCCGAACCGATCTGCCGCCGGCTGCGTCTACTGGACGTGACCGACGATTTCGACGCGTGGCTCGCCCGCGACTACGCCATCGCCTACCGCACGGCGTGCCTGGTGCTGCGGGACCCGCACGAGGCGCAGGACGCCGTCCAAGAGGCCTTTCTGCGGGTCTGGCGCTTTCGCAGCGCCATCCCGGCCGGCGAGGGCCGCAAGCCCTGGCTGTACCGCGTCGTGGTGAACGCCTGTCTGAGTCGGGTGCGGGCGCAGTCGGTGCGGGTCGGCAAGGACGACGGGCCGGCGGGGCTGGCGGCGCTGCCGGACACCGCACCCGCTCCCGAGCAGGTCGCCGAGCAGTCGCAGCTGGCCGGCGACGTGCTGGCGGCACTGGCCGACCTCCCCGAGCACCTGCGGGTCCCGCTGGTGCTGCGCTTCTACGCCGGGCTGAGCGAGAAGGAGATCGCGACCGCGATCGACCGCCGTCCGGGCACCGTGAAGAGCCGCCTGTACGACGCCCGGCAGCGGCTCGCCCTCGACCCCCGCCTGTCGGCCTGGGTCCGCGACGACGAGCTGGAGAACGTGTGATGGGGACGCTGACCGAGCAGGACCTGCGCTCGCTGCTGGCCGAGGCCGCCGACGGCTACCCCGTTCCCGAGGACGGCCCGGTGGAGGTGCTGGACGCGATCGTCGAAGAGAGTGCGGTGGTGCCGCTGCTGCGGCGGCGCCCGGTGCAGCTGTCGGCCGCAGCCGCAGTTGCCGCTGTCGGGCTGGCTCTGGGTCTCGGCCTGTTCGCCGGGAACGCCGACGACCGGGTGGGGCAGCTTGCCGGCGCCGCGCGGCCGCCCGTCCCGGCAGGCGGCGACGAGCAGCGCGCCGAACCGGTTCCCGAGGCGCCGGACGTCGCGCGGCAGCGGAGCGGCTCGGCCGCGGGCCCCGAGGGCCGCGCCCTGCACGGCGCCCTGCAACCAGAGGACGGCTCCGCCGCGGCGACCAAACTCACCGGCGCCGCCCGCGAGGTCGCCGCCGCACCGGGTCAGGCCGCCGCACCGGGTCGGGCGCCGGCACCGGCCGCGCCGGTCGCCGCCGACGGCAGCCGCATCCTCAGGACCGGCGCCGTCGCGCTCGTCGTCGAGGACGGCCGGGTCACCGCCGTGCTCACCGAGGTGCGACGGCTGGCAGGTGCGGCCGGTGGTGACATCGCCGCCACCAAGACGCAGGAGTCCGGGCCGACGCCGTCCGGATCCGTGACCCTGCGGGTGCCGGTCGAGCAGTTCGAGTCGCTGGTCGAACAGGTGCGTTCGCTGGATGCCCAGGTGCGCAGCGCGACGACGAGCGGCCAGGACATCACGGCGCAGTACGCCGACGTGGAGGCGCAGATCCGCACGCTGCGCGCCGCCCGTGAACGCTTCCTGGACATCCTGTCCCGGGCCCGCAGCATCGGCGACGTGCTGGCCGTGCAGCAGCGGGTGGACGACGTGACCGGCAAGATCGACCAACTCGAGGGTCAGCGCCGGGTGCTCGCCGACCAGAGTGAGCTGGCGACCCTGGAGGTGTCGGTCACCGAGGCCGACGACCCGCTCGTCAAAGGTGCCCAGCCCGACACCGGGCTGTCCAAGGCCTTTGCCGACGCATGGCACGGTTTCACCACCGGGGTGGAGGCACTGATCCGGCTCAGCGGCCGTGCCATCCTGCTCGTGCTGTGCCTGGCCGTGGCCGTGGTGGCCGTCCGGCTCGGCTGGCGGATCTGGAGGAGGCGTCTGGTCTGACCGTCGGCCGCGGGCGGGACTCGAGCGCTCAGAAGGGGACCTCGGTCGCGAGCAGCCCCTCGCCGGAGCCGCGCCCGGCAAGGATCCGGCAGAACTCGACGGCGTCGAGCCCCATCTCGGGACCGCCGGCGCCGAACGTCCAACTGCCGCCGGCCGGGCCGGTCAGGATGAGCCTGCACGGGGAGCCGTGCCGCGCGGCCCACTCCTGGACGACGTCCGCGACGAGCACCCCGTCGTGCTCGGCGGTGAGTTCGAGCGGCCGCCCGGTTGCCGCGGCGATGTCGGTCCGGTGCATCCACGGGTCGCGGGTGAGGATGACGTCGACGAGGTAGCCGAACGTCCAGCGTTCGGTGCCGCTGTCCGGCCGACCGCCGAGCGGCTGCTCGTCCGGCATGGTTCTCCGCCGGACGAGGCCGGGCGTACGCCGTCGTGCCTTCGCGGCGCGCGGCCCGACCTGACGGAGCCGGTCGCGGACCTGCTGCGGTGACAGGTCGCGGTGCTCGTCGACCTGGAGCCCGGTCAGTGCGTCGATGAAGATGCCGCCGGCCCGCTTGGCCTTGCGCATCTGGCGCAGCTGCTCGCGCAGCGAGGCGGCCATCTGCGCCATCCCGAGGGCATGCGTCGCCAACGCGCGCACGTCCCACGGCGGGCAGCCGCTCGGCCTGGTCCAGTCCTCAGGCGACAGCGACGCCAGCTGGACAGATACCCGTTCGTACTCGGTCGCCGCCAGGCGCATCGCGACGTGGCGGTCGAGCGCGGGACGGCGTGCAGTGGTCGCGTGCGCGCGCTCGGTGGGCGCATTCGCTTGCTCGGTCATGGTTTCCCCTCCCCGCAGGCCGGTGTGTGGGTGTCCGGCGCGTAGTGCGCCAGGAACATCTGCACCAGTTGAGGCAGCATCGAGGTGTAGGTGCCGGTCTCGAAGGACTGTTCTGGTGCGTTCGCGAGCTGCTGGGTCATCACGCCGCTGATCAGCACCGTCCAGCCGCGCATGAGCTCCTCGGTGGGGACGTCGGCGTGGAACAGGCCCAGCGACTGCAGCTGCGTGATGACCTCGAGCGATCGCTCCAGCACCGCGACGGCGGGCTCGTACGCCTCGGCCGACGGCTCGTAGCCGGGGACCGGTCGCCAGCCCATGAGCTGGGAGTGGACCGGGTTCTGCACTGCCCAGCGGACAAAGGTCCGCGCCATCTCCAGGGCGTATGCCGGTAGGTCCGTGCCCTCCTCCGGTGGCCCGAGCTGCTCCATCGCCGCCGCGACGCTGCGCCAGCCACGGGTGAACACGGCGTCGTACACCGCATGCTTGGAATCGAAGTAGACATAGAGCGACGGGGGCCGGATGCCGATGCGGCGAGCCACCTCGCCCAGCGACAGACCCGCCACGCCCTGCTCGGCCATCACCTCGACCGCGACGAGGACGATCTGCTCGATGGTCTCCGCGCGGCGCAGGTGCCGCCGGTCGGCACGTGGAGCCAATTGCGAAGGCATGTTCGGAGGATGTCCTACGATCATTAGGTAGTCAAGGATGAATCGGTCCCACCCCCTCTGGCAGCCGGGGTCGCTAGGCTCCCGCTGCGTGGGCAGGCGCATCGGGGTCATGGGCGGGACGTTCGACCCGGTCCACCACGGGCACCTGTCGGCGGCCAGCGAGGTGGCCGCGGAATTCGCCCTCGACGAGGTCGTGTTCGTCCCCACGGGCACGCCGTGGCAGAAGGCGCACCGTGAGGTGAGCCCGGCCGAGGACCGCTATCTCATGACGGTCATCGCCACCGCGAGCAACCCGCGCTTCTCGGTCAGCCGCACCGACGTCGACCGGGCCGGTCCCACGTACACCATCGACACCCTGCGGGACATGCACCGGGCGATCGACCCGGCCGAGCTGTTCTTCATCACCGGGGCGGACGCGCTGGCGCAGATCCTCGGCTGGCACGGCGCGGAGGGGTTGTTCGAGCTGGCGCACTTCGTCGGCGTCAGCCGGCCGGGCTACGCGCCCGTCGACCTCGGGAGCTTCCCCGCCGGGGCCGTCACGCTGCTCGAGGTGCCGGCGCTGGCCATCTCCTCCAGCGACTGCCGGGAGCGGGTCAGCCGCGGTCACCCGGTGTGGTACCTCGTTCCCGACGGCGTCGTGCAGTACATCGAGAAGCGTTCCCTCTACCGGGGCGGGTCGTGACGGAGGTCGTGCCCGGCAGCCGCGGCAGCCGCCGCGCGGAGCTGCGCCGGCGCCGGCGCCGGCGGCGGCGGCAGCTGGTCGCGGCCCTGGTGACGGTGCTGGCGCTGCTGGCGGCGGCCTTCGCGGTCTACCTGGCCAGCGACGCGCCCGAGCCGCCGGGCGGGCCGTCTGCTGAGGTGCGCACGCAGCGGACGCTGCTGCTGCAGGTGCAGGGCGAGAACGGCGCGGCGGCGGCCAGCGCGCTGCTCGCGCACGACAGCGAGGGGCCGGCCGGCGCGGCGCTGCTCGTACCGCCGCAGGTTCTCGTCACGGTGCCGGGCAGCGGGTCGCTGCCGTTCGGCCGGGCGCTGGCCACCGTGCCGCCGCAGGGCTCGCGGGATGCGCTGTCGGACCTGATGGGCGTGACCGTGGACGAGGGCTGGATCCTGACGACGCCCCTGTTCGCGCAGCTGGTCGATGCGCTCGGCGGGGTGCCGGTCGACGTCGATGTCCCGGTGGTGCGCGGTCAGACGGTGGTGCTCAGCGCCGGCGCACAGAACCTCGACGGCGCGCAGGCGGTCGAGTTCCTGCGCTACCTGGCTCCGGAGGAGCAGGAGCAGGCCCGGCTGGCCCGGCTGCAGGAGGTCCTCGACGGGCTGGTCAACGTGCTGCCACGCACGGCGGCGGAGCTCGCGGCGCACCTCCAGGTCCTGGGCCAGCGGTCGGTGTCGACGCTCGAACCGGAGGCACTGGCCGAATTCCTGCTCGCCCTGGCCGCCGACGACGAGGCCGGCCAGATGCAGTACGACACCCTGCCGGTCGTCCCGATCGACCCCGGCGGCGGCGTCACGGCGTTCCGCGTCGATGCGCAGCGGCTTACCGCGGTGGTGGACCGGCTGTTCGCCGGCTCGGTCCCGGCGGGGGTGCGGGAGGGCGGCAACCGCGTGCTCGTCCTCAACGGGGTCGGCACGCCCGGCCTCGGCGAGGCGGTGCGCAAGAAGCTGACGCCGGCCGGCTTCGTGTTCGTGGGCTCACGTAATGCCCCCACCTTCGGCCACCCGGCCACCCAGATCCTGGTGCGGGAGGCCACTCCGGAGGCGCAGGCACTGGGGGAGCGGGTGGCGCAGGCCATCGGCGTGCCGCCGACCAGCGTCGTGACGCAGGACTTCGGGACGGTGGCGGACGTGGTGGTCCTCGTAGGAGCCGACTTCCGCGCCTGACCCGGGACGTATCCTGCACGTTCCGACGTCGACGAGAGAAGAGCCCGTGCCCGCCTCCCCGCACGCCGTGCAGCTGGGGCTGGCCGCCGCACAGGCCGCCGCCGACAAGCTCGCCAGCGACATCCTGCTGCTCGACGTCAGTGAACAGCTGGTCATCACCGACGTGTTCCTGCTGGCCTCCGCACCGAACGACCGGCAGGTCAAGGCCGTCGTCGACGAGATCGAGGACCGCCTGCGCGAGCTGGGCAGCAAGCCGGTGCGGCGCGAGGGGGCACAGGAGGGCCGCTGGGTGCTGCTCGACTTCGGCGAGATCGTCGTGCACGTCCAGCACGAGGAGGAGCGCGTCTTCTACGCCCTGGAGCGGTTGTGGAAGGACTGCCCCGCCATCCCCTTCACCGACCGCGACGTCGAGCGCAGCGCCGGCCGCCGCGTCGCCGGCTCGTCCTGACCGAGGGATCCCGCCGGCTCGTCCTGCTCCGGCACGGGCGCACCGGCGACAATGCCGCGGGCCGGATCCAGGGCCAGCTCGACACGCCGCTCGACGCGGTCGGCCGGGCGCAGTCGCTCGCCGCCGCGCAGGTGCTCGCTGGGTCGGCGCCGGCCGTTGTGGTCACCAGCGACCTGGTACGCGCCCGTGACACGGCGCTGGCGCTCGCACAGGCTGCCGGGCTGTCGCCGGTGTCGGACCCCCGGCTGCGCGAGCTGGACTTCGGGTGCTGGCAGGGCCTGACCTCGGCGCAGGTGCGGGAGCGCTTCCCGGAGGAGCACCGCGCCTGGCGCTCCGGCCTCGATACCCCGCGGGGCGGCGGAGAGACCTACCGGCAGGCGGGGGAGCGGGCAGCGGCATGTCTGCGGGCGTACCTGCCGGAGGTACCGTCGGGAGGGACGCTGGTCGCGGTCACCCACGGCGGCACCGCCCGGGCGGCGCTCGGGATGCTGCTGGAGCTGCCGCCCGAGGTCTGGGGGCGGTTGGCGCCGCTCGGCAACACCTGCTGGTCGGTGCTCGTCGAGGGCGACCTCGGCTGGCGGCTCGAGCGGCACAACACCGGCCTCGGACCGATGGTCGGCACCGTCGAGGGCCTGCACGACCTGGGCGGTCGCGCCGTCGGCAGCGCGCCGCAGAGTCCGGACGCCGAGCCTGTAAGGTGACTGATCGCAGGGCCACGGGGCTGTGGCGCAGCTGGTAGCGCACCACACTGGCAGTGTGGGGGTCAGGGGTTCGAGTCCCCTCAGCTCCACCCGGTACGACCAGGGCGTTCTCTCCTTCGAGGGGACGCCCTGAGCCGTCTGTTGGTGCCAGCGCGGTTCTCCGCACGCCGAGCAGCGAACCTTGGGTCTGCCCTGACGTAGCGGTCGTCGGGGACCGGCGCGAATCCAGCAGCTCGCGCATCGGCAACCTCGGCGGGGAGGACCGTCGCCGTGCCCTGCGCCATCAGGAGCTCCCCGAGTGGTTCGGGCAGCTCCTGAGGACCGGACGCAGGACAGGGTGGCCTCATGTCACACGTCGACAACACGCGCGCAACCCGCAGGACACGTAGGACGGGCAGTGTCGGGGGCATCCCGCCACCAGAGAGGCTCCGTGTTGCACCTCAGTCCTCATGAGCAGGAACGGCTGATGCTCTCGTACGCCGCCGATCTGGCAGCGCGCCGCCGAGCGCGCGGACTCCGGCTCAACCACCCGGAGGCAGTCGCAGTCCTCAGTTCGTTCGTTCTCGAGGGCGCGCGCGATGGGCGGTCGGTGGCCGACCTCATGGACGCGGGACGTGCAGTGCTGACTTCCGACGACGTCATGGAGGGTGTCGCCGACCTCGTGGACGAGGTGCAGGTCGAGGCCACGTTTCCGGACGGCACCAAGCTCGTGACCGTGCACCGGCCGATCGCGTGAAGCCGGGTGACGTGCTCGTCGGCGACGGCGAGGTGGTGCTCAACCCCGGTCGTCCGGTCACGATGCTCCGGGTGGTCAACACCGGGGACCGGCCCGTACAGGTGGGCAGCCACTTCCACTTCCCTATGGCGAACGCAGCACTCGACTTCGATCGCGAAGCGGCTTGGGGCCAGCGGCTCGCAGTTCCCGCCGGCACGGCGGTGCGGTTCGAGCCCGGTATCGACATGGAGGTGGAGCTCGTGCCCCTCGGCGGGAACCGCGTCGTGCCGGGACTGCAGATCGACTCGAGCGGACCGCTGGACGGCCGGTCGTGACGGCCCTCAGCCGCGAGCGCTACGCCCTTCTCTACGGCCCGACCACCGGCGACCGCGTCCGGCTGGCCGACACCGACCTGCTGTTGGAGGTCGAGGACGACCTGTCACTCGGCCCGCAGGGACCGGGGGACGAGGTCGTCTTCGGCGGCGGGAAGGTGATCCGCGAGTCGATGGGTCAGTCCCGCGCTACCCGCGCCGAGGGCGCTCCGGATCTCGTCATCACCGGCGCCCTGGTGCTCGATCACTGGGGTGTGGTCAAGGCTGACATCGGTGTGCGCGACGGACGCATCGTCGGCATCGGCAAGGCGGGTAATCCCGACACCATGCCGGGTGTCGAGCCGGCACTTGTCATCGGACCGTCGACCGAGGTGCTGGCCGGCAACGGGAAGATCCTCACCGCCGGCGCCGTGGACTGCCACATCCATCTCGTCTCGCCGACGCAGCTGCCCGAGGCGATCGGATCGGGTGTCACGACGATCGTCGCGGGCGGCACGGGTCCGGTCGAGGGCACCAAGGCGACCACCGTCACGCCCGGCGCATGGAACCTCGCCCGCATGCTGGAGTCGCTGGACGACTTCCCCGTCAACGTCGCCTTGCTGGCCAAGGGCAACACGGTGTCCGCTGAGGCGATGTGGGAGCAGCTGCGGGGCGGCGCGGCGGGCTTCAAGCTGCACGAGGACTGGGGGACGACGCCGGCCGCTATCGACGCGTGTCTGACCGTGGCCGACGCTGCAGGTGTGCAGGTGGCGCTGCACTCGGACACCTTGAACGAGGCCGGTTACGTCGAGACGACGCTGGCCGCCATCCGTGGTCGCTCCATTCACGCCTACCACACCGAGGGCGCCGGCGGCGGCCATGCACCCGACATCATCACCGTGGCCTCGCAGGGCAATGTGCTGCCGAGCAGCACCAACCCGACCCGGCCGCACACCGTGAACACGCTCGACGAGCACCTGGACATGCTGCTCGTCTGCCACCACCTCAACCCGTCGGTTCCCGAGGACCTGGCGTTTGCGGAGAGCCGGATCCGTCCGTCGACGATCGCCGCCGAGGACGTACTGCACGACCTCGGTGCCATCTCCATGATCGGCTCGGACAGCCAGGCGATGGGCCGCGTCGGCGAGGTCATCCTGCGCACCTGGCAGACGGCCCACGCCATGAAGGTACGTCGAGGTGCCCTCCCCGGCGACGGCCGCGCGGACAACCTCCGTGCACGTCGCTACGTCGCCAAGTACACGATCTGCCCTGCCGTCGCGCACGGCATGGACGACGAGATCGGCTCGGTCGAGGTCGGCAAGCTGGCCGACCTCGTCCTCTGGGACCCCCGGTTCTTCGGTGTGCGGCCGCATGTGGTTGTCAAGGGTGGGCTCGTGGCCTGGGCCCAGATGGGCGACGGCAACGCCTCCATCCCGACTCCTCAGCCGGTTCTGCCTCGGCCGATGTGGGGGGCGCAGCCGGTGACGGCCTCCGCGACCAGCGTGCACTTCGTCGCACCGGCAGCACTGGACGATGGGCTGGCGGACCGCCTCGCGGTGCGCCGTCGGCTCCTTCCGGGCAAGGACGTGCGTCGGGTGGGGAAGGCGGACATGCCGCACAACGACGCGACGCCCGACATCAGGGTCGACGCCGACACCTTCGCCGTGCGCATCGACGGAGAGCGGGTCGAGTCCTCGCCCGCCGAAGTCCTACCCATGGCTCAGCGCTACTTCCTGTTCTGATGCAGGCACTGAGCGGGGTCGGCCTGCCGGCGGCAATGCTGCTGCTGGCGGACTCCCGGCTGCCCGTCGGCGCCCATGCCCACAGCGGTGGCCTCGCCGCGGCGGTCGACGCTGGCACGGTGCACGACGAGACGACGCTCAGTCGCTTTCTCGCCGGCCGCCTGCACACCACGGGGCTCGTCGCTGCGGCGGCTGCCGCCCGGGCCTCCACGATCGTGCTGGCCGGCAGAGCAGACGTCGCCGCGGCGCTGCTCGCGCTGGACCGAGAGCTGGACGCCCGAACCCCCTCTGCCGCCGCCCGAGCTGCAGCGCGGGCACAGGGCCGCGGGCTGCTGAGGGCCGGAGCGGCGGCGTGGCCGTCGCCCACCCTCGGCCTCGTCGGCGACCGCCCGCACGCACCGCTGGCGCTGGGCGTGGTCGTCGTCGCGGCTGGCGGAGGCGCCGCGGCCGCAGCAGCACTCTCTGCCAGTACCGCAGTCAGCGGCCCGGCGTCCGCAGCGGTGCGACTGCTGGGGCTCGACCCGCTCGGCGTCACCGCGCTGCTGGCCGCACTGTCCCCCGCCGTCGACGCCGTCGCGCAGCAGGGTGCGGCGTGCGCCGATCTGGCGGCCGAGCTGCCTGCGGCCTCCGCACCCCTGCTCGACCTGCTGGCGCAGGCCCACGTCCGCGCCGATGTCCGCCTGTTCGCATCCTGATCTCGGAGGTCCCGTGCATCTTTCCCCGCACCACGACGAGTTCGGCAGCTTCGCCGCCGAGGGGCGCCCGTCGGCCGGCGTGCGCGCCTTCCGGGTAGGGATCGGCGGTCCTGTCGGCAGCGGCAAGACCGCCCTCGTTGCGGCGTTGTGCCGCTCCCTCGGCCCGACCGTCCAACTCGCAGTCGTCACCAACGACATCTACACGACGGAGGATGCGGACTTCCTGCGCCGCAGCGGCACCATCGCGCCCGAACGCGTCACCGCGGTCGAGACCGGCTGCTGTCCGCACACCGCGGTCCGGGACGACATCAGCGCCAACCTCGACGCTGTCGAAGAGCTCGAGCTGCAGTTGTCCCCACTGGACCTGGTGCTCGTCGAGAGCGGAGGCGACAACCTGACGATGACCTTCAGCCGGGGGCTCGTCGACGTCCAGCTGTTCGTCATCGACGTCGCCGGCGGAGACAAGGTGCCCCGCAAGGGAGGACCGGGCATCACCGGCTCGGACCTGCTCGTCGTGAACAAGACCGATCTCGCCGGCCGCGTCCGTGCCGACCTGTCGGTGATGTCGCGCGACGCCGAGCGGATGCGCCGAGGTGCGCCGGTGCTGTTCACCAGCCTCACCGACGACCCGGGGGCGACCGCTGTGGCTCAGTGGGTGGAGCAGCAGCGGCAGAGCTGGCGTGCCGCAGCAGCGCACCTCGTCGGTTGACGGTGGCGCTCGACGCCGTCGCCCGCGCCGTAGCCCGTGATGTGGATGGCCGCACCCGCCTCACCACTGTTCGCTCCGCGGTCCCGCTGTCGGTGCGCGAGACCGTGGACGGCCTCACCTTGGTGGCCTCGGCGTTCGGTCCGCTCGGTGGTGACACCACCCGCTTGGAGCTGGCCGTGCAGCGTGGAGCTCGGCTTCGGGTCGGTTCGGCGGCCGCCCAGATCGCACAGCCGGGCGTGCACGACCGCATCTCGCGGGCCGCAGTGGACGTCGACGTGGGTCCCGGCGCGCACCTGCACTGGCAACCGCAGCCGACCGTGGTGACCGCCGGCGCCGAGCACCACGTCGACCTGGACGTCCGGGTCGCGGAGACGGGGTCGGCCGTGCTCGTCGAGACGGCGGTCCTCGGACGCTGCGGCGAGACACCTGGCCGCTACCGCTCCCGCTGGCGCGTCACCGTCGGGCATGAGCCGCTGCTGTCGACTGACCTCGACATCGGGCCCGGCGCGCACGACGGCTGGAACGGGCCGGCGACGACCGGCGGGGCGCGGGTGCTCGTGGCGGCGCTCGTCGTCGGCGCCAAACCACACCTCGACGACGGCAGGGTGCAAGGAGGTGAGGTCCTGGACCTCGCCGGCCCTGGCGTGCTCTACAGCTGGCTCGGCGACGACACGGTCTCGGCGTCGCGAGCGGTCGCTGTGTTCCTGGCGAAATGCGCCGACCTGCAGCATGCGACGTCCGTGTAACACCGCGTTCACGGAAATTGACGACAGCTGAAACCTGCGCTTCCTAGCGTCCGCCGCACCACGCCAGACCGCCTCGCGAGCACGCGCAGGCGTCAACGGCACGTCGCGCCTCCGCACCTCGGCGGTGGCTCCGGCGCGCCCGACTCCGAAGGACGACATGTACACCCCTCGACACCGCCCTCTCCTCGTCCCCCTCGTCCTCACCGCGCTCATGGTGGCCGTCAGTGCGTGCGGTGGCAGTCGCGTCGGTGACCTGGACAACGCCGGCTCCCTCAGCGGTAGCTCGTGCGTCGACACCTCTGGCGACTCGGTCAAGGTGGGGCTCATCAATTCGATGTCGGGAACGATGTCGATCAGCGAGACGACGGTCCGCCGCTCGCTCGAGCTGGCGATCGAAGAGATCAACGCCGGCGGCGGGGTGTTGGACAAGCAGATCGAGGCGGTCACCGAGGACGGCGCCTCGGAGCCGACCGTGTTTGCCGAGCGGTCGACGAAGCTCCTCCAGAGCGACTGCGTCGCCGCGGTCTTCGGCGGCTGGACGTCGAGCAGTCGTAAGGCGATGCTCCCCGTCTTCGAGAACAACGACGGGCTGCTGTTCTACCCCGTGCAGTACGAGGGCCTCGAGGCCTCCGAGAACATCTTCTACACCGGCGCGACGACCAACCAGCAGATCATCCCGGCCTTGGACTACCTCAAGGACGAGCTGGACGTGACGTCGCTGCACCTCGTCGGCAGCGACTACGTCTTCCCCCGGACGGCCAACGCCATCATCAAGGCGTACGCCGAGGAGCACGACATCGAGATCGTCGGCGAGGACTACGAGCCGCTCGGCTCCGTGGAGGGCGTCCCCACCATCGTCAACCGCGTCCGCAGCTCCGGAGCGGACGCCGTCTTCAACACTCTCAACGGCGACTCCAACGTCAGCTTCTTCTCGCAGTACGCGAACGTCGGTCTGAACGCCGAGACCATGCCGGTGCTGTCCGTCTCGATCGCGGAGGAGGAGGTCCCAGGGGTGGGCGTCGACAAGCTCGCCGGCCAGTACACCGCCTGGAACTACTACCAGACGGTCGACAGCCCGCAGAACCAGAAGTTCGTTGCCGCGTTCAAGGCGAAGTACGGGGCTGATGCCGTGACCAGTGACCCCATGGAGGCCGCGTACACCTCGCTCTACCTGTGGAAAGGCATGGTCGAGAAGGCCGGTTCCTTCGAGGTCGCAGCGCTGCAGGAGGCCGCGGGCGGCGTCGTCTTCGACGCCCCTGGAGGCCAGGTGACCGTGAACGGCGACAACCACCACATCGCCAAGACGGCGCTCATCGGCCGGGTCAACCGGCAGGGGCTCATCGACACGGTGTGGTCATCCGACAGTCCGATCGAGCCGGACCCGTGCCTCGAGACATACCCGTGGGCCCAGAGCATCCAGAAGGACAAGACCTACTGCGGGAGCTGACCAATGGACGTCGTACTCGGGCAGCTCTACGCCGGTATCAGCCTGGGTTCCGTGCTGCTACTCATCGCACTCGGCCTGACGCTGACGTTCGGGCAGATGGGCGTCATCAACATGGCGCACGGCGAGTTCCTCATGGCAGGTGCCTACACCGCCTTCGTCGTGCAGCAGGTGTTCAGCAGCGCCGGCCTGTCCCTGCTCGTCGCGCTGCCGCTCGCGTTCCTCGTCGGGGGCCTGCTGGGCGTGCTGCTGGAAGTCAGCCTCATCAGCCGGCTCTACGCCCGCCCCCTGGACACGCTGCTGGTGACGTGGGGTGTCTCGTTGATGCTTCAGCAGCTGGCGCGGGACGTGTTCGGGGCGCCCGCGGTCGAGGTGCGGGCGCCCTCGTGGCTGCAGGGCAACGTCGAGGTCCTGGGCACGCCCTTCACGACGGGGCGGCTGTTCATCGTCGTCCTGGCGGTCGCGTCCGTCACGGCAATGAGCCTGATCTTGCGGTTCAGCTCGCTGGGACGCCGGATCCGGGCCGTGGTGCAGAGCCGGGGCTTGGCCGAGACCTCGGGTATCAACAGCCGCCGCACCGACCGGGTGACCTTCTTCGTCGGCTCGGGTCTGGCGGGGATGGCCGGCGTGGCCCTGACCCTCATCGCCTCGACGCAGCCGTACATGGGGTCCACCTACATCGTCGACGCGTTCCTGGTCGTCGTGGCGGGCGGAATCGGCCAGATCCGCGGCGCCGTCATCGCGGCGTTCGGGCTGGGACTGCTGCAAGCGGCCTTCGCGTACTCGCAGTCGGTCAGCACCG
This sequence comes from Mycobacteriales bacterium, assembly GCA_040902655.1. NCBI lineage: Bacteria > Bacillati > Actinomycetota > Actinomycetes > Mycobacteriales > Mycobacteriales bacterium. The sequence continues at coordinate 114,342 of JBBDWV010000016.1, read as the reverse complement.
CGAAGGTGCTGCTGCTGGTGGTGGTCATCGCCTTCCTGCAGATCCGTCCCCAGGGCCTGTTCAGCGTCCGAACCAGGAGCGTCGTGTGACCGGGCGGACAGCAACCGCCGAGCAGCCGACGGCCGCCGAGGGCAACTGGAACCGGCGACTCGCCGTGGCCGGCGGCTACGGCCTGGCCGTGGTCATACTGTTCGTCGGCGCACCGGCCCTGCTCTCGGATTTCCGTCTGCGGCTGCTCACCCAGTTCCTGTGCCTGGCGATGGTCGCCGTCGGCATCGGACTGGCATGGGGCCGCGGCGGCATGCTGACCCTGGGCCAAGGCCTGTTCTTCGGTCTTGGTGCGTACATCATGGCCATCCACCTGCAGCTCAGCGATGCCGGTCCCGGCGGGCGTCCCAGCTTCATGGTGACCGGCAGCGGCGTGCCGTGGTGGTGGGAGCTCTTCCGTCATCCGGTTGTGGCCGTCGTCGGGATCGTGGCGGTGCCCGGCCTGCTGGCCCTGTTGCTCGGCCTGTCGATCTTCCGTCGGCGGGTGAAGGGCGCGTACTTCGCCATCTTGTCGCAAGCCTCGGCGGGTGCCTTCGCCTTGCTGCTGGTCAGCCAGCAGAACACCATCGGCGGCTCCAACGGGCTGAGCAACTTCCGGCAGTTCTTCGGCTACTCGCTCAGCGACCCGGTGAACCGGCAGCTGCTGTTCTTCATCACTGCCGGGCTGCTGGTCGCCATGGTGGCCGTCGTGCACCAGCTGATGCGCAGCCGGTTCGGAGAGCTGCTGACGGCCGTGCGCGACGGGGAGGAGCGGGTGCGCTTCCTGGGCTACGACCCTGCTGTCGTCAAGGTCGTCGCCTACGCGGTCGCCGCGGTGTTCGCCGCGATCGGGGGTGCGCTGTTCGTGCCCGTCGTCGGCATCATCTCCCCGAACAACGTCGGGGTCGTCCCCTCCATCGGCTTCCTCATCGGCGTCGCCGTCGGGGGCCGGGCGACGCTGCTGGGGCCGGTGCTGGGGGCGCTCGCCGTCTCGTACGCCGGCAGCGAGCTCTCGGCACGGTACGAGTCGGTCTGGATCTACCTGCAAGGACTGCTGTTCATCGTCGTCGTGGCCTTCCTGCCCGGGGGCTTGGGGTCAATCGCGCAGATGCTGTGGCGCCGCCGGCCACGCCCGACGGCCGACGACAGCGGTGGGAAGCCGGACCCCTTCGCCGGAGCGGGTCAGGACGGTCCGCCGTTGGTCGACGACCCAGGGCCGCAGGCCATGCCGGTGTCCGTACGGACGGGAGACGCACAGTGAGCCGCGACTACCTCGAGGTACGTGGCCTGCGCGTGGTCTTCGACGGGTTCGTCGCTGTCGACGGCGTCGACCTGACCGTCCTCGAGGGGGACCTGCGCTTCCTCATCGGGCCGAACGGGGCCGGCAAGACGACCCTGGTCGACGCCATCACCGGCTTGGCCCCGGCCACCGGTTCCGCGAGGCTCGACGGCGTGGAGCTGCTCGGCAAGAAGGAACATCAGATCGCCCGAGCCGGGATCGGACGGACGTTCCAGACGGCCAGCGTCTTCGAGGAGCTCACGGTGCTGCAGAACCTCGACATCGCAGCGGGCTCGTCGCGCCGTTGGCGCACCCTGCTGCGTGCGCGCAGTGCGGTGCCCGAGGCCGTCGAGGCGGCCATGGCGACAACTGGTCTCACGGCGCTGCGCGACCAAAAGGCCGGGGAGTTGGCGCACGGTCAGAAGCAGTGGCTGGAGATCGGCATGTTGCTCGTGCAGGACGGCACGGTACTGCTGCTCGACGAGCCGGTGGCGGGCATGAGTGTCGAGGAGCGCGCGCAGACCGGCGACCTGCTCCGCAGGGTGCGGCGCGACCACGTGGTGGTGGTCGTCGAGCACGACATGGAGTTCCTCCGCGAGTATGCAGACTCGGTCACCGTGCTCGCGGCCGGAAAGGTGCTGGCGGAAGGGACCTACGCACAAGTGCAGGCCGATCCCAGGGTGCAGGAGGTCTATCTCGGTCCTGGCGAGGCGGCCACGCCACCGGACGCACCCGACGAGGCCCGCGCTGCCGTGGAGGTGACCTAGTGCTTGAGCTGCGCGGCGTGCACGTCGCCTACGGACGCACGGAGGTCGTGCACGGCGTCGACCTCGCCGTCCCGACCGACGGGGTGACCGCGGTGCTCGGCCACAACGGCGCGGGCAAGACGACGCTGCTGCGGGCCGCTGTCGGGTTGCTTCCGGCGCGCCGGGGCGTCGTCCTGCTCGACGGCGAGGACGTCAGCGGGCTGCGACCGCACCAGCGCGTGCGGCGGGGCCTGGCCTATGTGCCGCAGGGGCAACAGTCGTTTCCCCAGCTGACCGCCGGCGAGAACCTGCAGCTGATCGCCGATGGCACCCGCGACGCTCGTGCTCGCACCGACGAGGCTCTCGACCTGTTCCCTGCCCTGCGCGCACTTCTGAGCCGCCGAGCCGGCCTGCTGTCGGGTGGCCAGCGGCAGCAGCTGGCCATCGCGCGGGCACTCATGACACGGCCCCGGGTGCTCGTCCTGGACGAGCCGACCGAGGGGATCCAGCCCAGTGTCGTCACGGAGATCCAGCAGGCCGTCCTCTCGCTGACCCGCCGAGGCGGGCTGTCCGTGCTGCTCGTCGAGCAGCACGTCGGGTTCGCGCTGAGCGCCGCCAGCCGGTACTACGTCCTGGAGTCGGGACGGGTCAGCGTGACGGGTGAAGGAGGCAGCAGTTCCGGCGCTGCGGTGCGAGCTGCCATGGCGATCTGACCACTGCCGCTGCCGGACCGCGACATCAGCCGATGGTGACGGAGCGGCGCCGGGTGCGCATCGGCGGGCCCGGCGCCGCCGGGCGCACGGGTGCCAGAAGTTCGGCCAGGGCCTGGCCCTCGACGTGCTCGGCCTCCACCAGTGCCGCGGCGAGGGCATCGAGGGTCCTCCGGTAAGTGCCCACGAGACGCTCGGCGGCGGCGGCGGCGTCCTCGACGGTGCGGCGCACGGCAGCGTCGAGGACGTCGACGGTGGACGGGCCGATCGGTCCGAGCCGGGCGCCGCCGCCCAGGTAGGCGTCGGCGTCGGGGGCGAGCAGCCGCACCGGACCGACGGCGTCGGACAGCCCGTAGCGGGCGATCAGGTCGCGGGCCAGGCCGGTGGCGCGCTGCAGGTCGAGTTCGCCGGCGGTGGAGCCGTCGCCCAGCACGACATGTTCGCCGACCGTGCCGCCGAGCAGGCGCACCAACCGGACCCGCAGCTGCCCGGCGGACAGCACCGCGGCGTCGGCGTCCTCGCTGCGTAGCCGCACGCCGCCGAGCCGGTCACCGCGGGCCAGCACCGAGACCTTGTCGACGTCACCACCGGTGGCGGTGACGACGACGGCGTGCGCCGCCTCGTGGACGGCGATGCGGCGGCGTTCGTCGTCGGAGAGCACGCGACCGCGGCTGCCGGTGCCGTGCCGAACCCGGTCCACGGCCAGGGCGAGGTCGTCGCCACGGACTTCGGCGCGGCTGTCGCGGACAGCGAGTAGTGCAGCCTCGTTGACCACGCTGGCCAGGTCGGCGCCGGTGAAGCCGGGCGTACGGCGGGCGAGCAGTCCGAGGTCGGCGTCCGGCCCGAGCGGGATGGAGCGGGCGTGCAGCTCGAGGATGCGCCGGCGGCCGGCGAGATCGGGGGCGTCGACGGTGACGAGTCGGTCGAACCGGCCCGGCCGCAGCAGCGCGGGATCGAGAACGTCGGCCCGGTTCGTGGCGGCCATGACCACGACACCGCTGCTGACCTCGAAACCGTCCATCTCCACGAGCAGTTGGTTGAGCGTCTGCTCGCGCTCGTCGGACCCGCCGCCGGCCTCGCCGGAGCCGCGCCGGCGCCCAGCGGCGTCGACCTCGTCGATGAACAGGATCGCCGGGGCGGCCGCCCGTACGGCCGCGAACAGGTCGCGCACTCGGGCCGCGCCGACGCCGACGAGGGACTCGACGAACTCCGCGCCGCTGACGGAGAAGAACGCCACCTGGGCCTCGCCGGCGGTGGCTCGGGCCAGCAGCGTCTTGCCGGTGCCGGGTGGGCCGAGCAGCAGCACACCCTTGGGCGGCTGCGCACCGAGCGCGGCGTACCGGCCGGGATCGGTGAGGTAGGTGACCACCTCCCGCAACTCCTCGACGGCGTCGTCGGCGCCCGCCACGTCGGCGTAGGTGACCCGCGGCGGAGCGCCGGTGCGGGCGCCCTTGCCGCCCCGTACCGTGCCGAAGGCGGCGACGTCACCCTGCCCGCCGCCGCGCAGCCCGACGAACAGCAGCGCGAACAGGTTGGCCAGCACCGCCAGCGGCAGCAGCACCGTCGCGAGCAGCCGGATCGTGGCCTGGCCCGCCTGGGCGTCGACCCGAACCCGCGCGCCGCTGTCTGTGAGCGTGGTCAGCAGCTGCCCGGTCGCGCTGTCGCTGGCCGGGTAGCCGGTCCAGAACCTGGTTCCGTCGTCCAGCCGGCCCTCGACCCTTGCCTCTTGGTCGCGCAGGGCCGCAACGGCGACCTGTTCCTCCGCCGCGAGTGCCGTGAGCCGGTCGAGCGTCAGCTCAAGGCCCGGAGACCGGGGGGCGGTGGCGGTGAACGCGGCGGCGACCAGGGCCAGCAGCAGTACCAGGGAGGCGCTCAGGAGGGTGACCGGGTTCCGCGGCACGAGTCGGGCGAGTCGGGTGGTCATCGCGTGGGGCTCCAGGTCTTGTGGTGGCGGCGTACCTGTCGTGGTGCCGCTCTTCACGTGCGGCTCCCAGGAGGTAGCGGGCGAACGAGCGGATGTGCCGCGCAGCGAGGCTACATGGAAACGACTCTCAATGGCATCACGCGCTCCGGCGCAGGATCGGCCCAGCAGACAGACAAGGGGCGCTGCAGCGCCTGCCGGGTCCCGTCCGTGGGTGCCGACTCCGAGCCAGTATTGATAACCGTTGTCGTAAGGTGCAGCGGTGACACATACCTTGTACGCACGTGGCGCCCGCCGCTCCTGGCCCGTTGGACTGGCCGTCGTGGTCGGGGCGGTGTCGCTCGCGGGAATTCCGTCGGCGGAACCCGTCCGGGCAGCGGCCTGCCAGACGGCACACCAGATCGACGGCGCCTTCCGGTCGGTGGACAAGCCGGACGACCTGCTGCCGGGGCCGCTGGTGGCGCATGCCGTGGAGCCTGCCGACCCGCGCACGGTCTACCTGGCCGACCCGACCCGCGTCGCGGTCAGCACCGACGCCGGCTGCACCTGGGCGCCATTGTTGACCGTGGATGCGGCCGGCCCGACGACGACGATCACCGCGCTGGTGGTCCCGGACAGTCCCGAGCCCACCGGTCGACTGCACGTGACCGTGCGGGATCGGGTGCTGGGCGAGGTCGCCAACGGGGGGCGGCTGCTGTCGCGGCGCGGTCCCGGGCAGGAGTTCGTGCTGGCGGCGCTGCCGTTCGCCGGGCCGGTGCTGGTGGCGCCGGCGCCAGGCGATCCTGACGTCGTGTACGCGGTCGCGGCCGGCCTGGCCGGCGGGACGGTGGCCGCCCGTAGCGACGACGGCGGGGCGTCGTTCCGGCCGCTGCCCGGAATTCGGCGCGAGTCCGCCGCAACCCCCGACGTCTTCACCCACCGGATCGGGGTCGATCCCGAGCGCAGCAGCCACGCCGCGGTCGCCGGTCGAGGACTGGCCGCCACCGATGACGGCGGCCTGACCTTTCGTACCCTGCTCGAGGGCAACCAGCTGCGCTGGACGCATGGGCTCGCCGTCCATCCGGCGGGCGGCGACTCCGCCGGCACCACGGTCGTGGTCGGGACCGGCTCGCTGAACACCGCGGTCGGTCCGGGTTCCGGCGCGGTGTACCAGGTGCGGCGGGACGGCGCGGTGGGGGAGCTGCCCAGGTTGGGCCTGGAAGGCGTGCCGGAGTCGCTGGCCGTCGGCCGCGACGGCGACGAGCTCGTCCTGGCCACGCGGGACCTGGGGCCGAACTTCCCCAGCGGCTACACCGGTCCGGGGGCGCTGTTCCTGTTCGATGGCCCGCGCGGGACGTGGGTCGACGTGATGGACGGCCGCGGGCATCCCCTGCTGGGTGCGGCCGTCGACCGCACGCTGGACCCGGCTGTGCACCTGCACTCGAGCAGCCTGTCGACGCCGGCCGGCCCGGACCGGTACGTGGTGTACGACCCGCCCGCCGCCGGTCGCATCGTGCCGCCGACGGTCGATGACGGCACCGGTGCGGCCGTTGTCGATGACGGCCTCTTCCCGCCGCCGCCGGCGGCCTGCTCCGACGCGCCGGTGTTGGCGCCGCCGCCGGTGCGCTCACCGACGGCGGAGCTGACGCCGTCGCAGACGACGCTGAGACCGGACGCCGCCGGCGTCGGTGCCCAGGAGTACCTGCTCGAGCTGTCGGGCGCCGCGCGGGCACTGGACCTGTTCGTGCTGCTGGACACCTCCGACTCGATGAAGTCGGCTGCCGACGGGCTGGCGTGCGGCCTGCAGGAACTGGTGACCGCGCTGGCCGGCGAGGGAGTCGACCTGCGGGTCGGGCTGGGCGAGTTCTGGGACAAGAGCCCGGAGCGCTACCGCCGCCTGGTCGACCTCGCGTCGCCCGGGCGGGAGCTGCAGAGACAGCTGCGCACCGTCACCACCCGCGGAGGGGAGGAGGCGCACCGCAGCGCGCTCTACCAGGCGGTCACCGGGGAAGGACTCGTCGTCGACGGCCGGGAGGTCGTCCGGCCCGACCAGGCCGCAAGCTTCCGGGAGGACGCGCTGCGCGTCGTGCTGCACCTGACCGACGAGCCGTGGACGCCGACGACGCCCGGCGAGCCCTCGGAGGACGCCGTCATCTCAGCGCTGCGCGCGGCCGCCGTCCAGCACGTCGGCATCCAGGTCGCGCACCGCGACGGCGCCTCCCGGGCCGGCGGCGACCGGCTCAGCGGCGTCGAGCAGCATGCGCTGCTGCGGGTCCAGCTCGACCGGTTCTCCGCTGGCAGCGGGGCGCTGGCACCGGCCGGCGGCGTCGACTGCGACGGCGACGGCACGCCGGACCTGCGTGCCGGCGACCCGCTGGTCTGCCTGGCGGTCGAGCAGGACGGGGAGGTGCCGGTCGGCGCTCCGGTCCAGGCGCTGCTGCGGGCCCTGGATGCCCGCGGCGCTGTGGCGCTGCGGCCGTCCGCGCCGGCCGACCTGCTCGAGGTCACGGTCGCCGAGCGGTACGACGAGGTCGACCTGCGGGCGGGTGGGACGTTTTCGTTCACCGTGGCCGCGCGCTGCCTGGGCGCCGCCGACGCGCCGGTCACCGCGAAGCTGGAGGCGATCGCCGGCGGTGCCGCAGTGGCGACTGCCGTGGCGCAGATGCAGTGCGGCACAGCCGGGCCGCCGCCGGCGGACGGGCCCGCTGGCGCGCAGGCCGCCCCGTCCGACGCCGGACCGGCTGCGGCCGTGGCCGCCGCTCCACCGGCCGCGCCGCCGCCGGCCGTGCAGGTCCCGGCCCCGGTTCCGCTTCCCGCAGGGGCGGGTGCCGCTGCCGGAGCCGGGGCCGGGGCCGGCGCCGGGGCGGCCGCGGGAGCAGGCGGAGCTGTCCCGGGGCAGGTGCCGGGTGCCGTCGGGCACGGCAGCGCCGGGCTGGCCGGTGCGCCCCAGGAGAGGGCGCGGGGGCAGGCCGAGGCGTACGCGGGGACGTCGGCGCAGCGGGACGTGCCTCTGGCCGCCGTGCCGCTGACGGGAGGTGCGGCGGCCGCGGCGGCCGCGACAGCGCACCTGCTCGCGCAACGACGTCGCTCCAGTGTTCCTGTCACAGCGCCGGCCGTCGGTGGACGACGGCGCCGCCGGGAGTGACGCCGAATGCAGACGGCCCCGTGGCTGCTGCCACGGGGCCGTCAGAACCGGTGCTGCTACGGCAGGTTGCACTCCACGGTGTGGATGGCGTCAGCCGCCGGCGTGCCCTCGACCGGCTTCTCGAGCGAGTGGACGATGGGCTTGGCGGGGCCGGTGATGCCGCCCGAGCAGGACGAGGCGGTGGCGGCTGGGGCGGCGGCTGCGACAGCAGCGGCCGTGACGGCGAGCAGCAGAGTACGACGCATGTGTTTCTCCTTGTACGGGTCGGGCCGGATGCCCGACATGTCGCACTCTAACGAAAACAGATCTCATTATCAATAGTGGTGCCGCCTCGGGGAGCGTGCGGTTGCACAGTTGGCAGCCCTGCCGACGGCGGTCCGCCTGGTCGGCTCAGTGCTCGTCGTAGTGCCCGGCGTGGGCAGCGTGCCGGTGCCCGTCGTGGACGAAGTCGGTGTGGTCGCCATGGGAGACGGCCTCGTGCCCGCAGCCGTCGCGGTGCTCGTGCCCGCTGTGCTCCTCGGCCTGCACGTGCTGGGTGAGCTCGTGTTCGTCGTAGTGGTCGTCGTGCTCGGCGTGCACGTGGCCGTCATGCAGATAGTCGGTGTGCTCGTCGTGGCGCACCGCGACGTGGCCGCAGCCCTCGCCGTGGCGGTGCGCGTCGTGCGTGTCGTGGGTGCGGTGGTCGGTGGCGGTCATGCTGGCTCCTCGTGGGGTTGCTCGTCGGTCGGGTCGGAAGAGGACGGGCGTGGCTCGTCGGCGTGCCGCAGGACGTCGAGGACGACGTGGACGACGTGGTCGTCGGCCAGCGTGTACTCCACCTCTCGACCGCGTCGGCCGGCGGTCACCAGCCCCGCGGCCCGCAGCACCCTCTGGTGCTGCGACACCAGCGGCTGGGCCACGTCGAGCAGCTCGACCAGCTCGTGCACGCAGCGCGGCCCGTGGGTCAGCTCCTCGACGGCGGCAAGCCGCACGGGGGCGGCCAACGCCTTGAGCAGCTCGACTGCCGGCTCGTACCGTGCCGGATCTCTCATCGGCTCGACAGTACCCATGCGCATACGTGCATGCAAGCACCGCAGGAAGTCCCGCACGTCGGTGCATGCCCACGGTGGCCTGGACCTCAGGCTGGCCGGATCCCGCTCGATGCGAGCCGGACCGGCAGCGGCGCCAGTCCGGCCGGAGAGGCAGGTGGGCGATGAACACCGGTAGGTGTTTTCGCAGTGACCGCCCGTTCCGAAAGCCGCACTAGGTGCGTTCAACACTTACCGCGGCATTTCTCGAATGTTGCTATCTTCCGCGACATGACTAGATCAACCCTTCGTTGGGTCATTCCTTCCCTGCTCTCGGCGGCCTTGCTGGCACCGGCCGCGATCGCGTACGCCTGTGTGGCGGTCATGGCCATCAAGACCGACGTCTCCACCGTGGAGCCCGGCGGCACGGTGAACGTCTTCGGTGCCGACTTCGCCAGCGACGAGCCGGTGGAGCTGCGCCTCGACTCGCTCGACGGGCCGCTGCTGGCCACCATTCCGCCGCCGGAGTCCACGATGACCAGCAAGTTCAACGTGCCGGTCACCATCCCGGCAGACGTCGAGCCCGGCGAGCACGTGATCCTGGCGAACCAGGTCTATCACCACATGAACTCCGGCGCCCCGGCCCGGGCCGCCATCTTCGTCGGTACCGAGGCGCCTGCCGCCGCTGTGCCGGCGGTGCGTGCCGCCTCCGTCGAGATGGGGCCCGGTTCGAGCTGGCCGGTGCTCCTCCTGGTGGGCCTTGCCGTCGCCGCCGCCGCCCTGCTCCTCGCGGCCCTGGTGAACCGTCGCTCACCGGCCGAGCGCCGGTCGGACGGTCCCCCTCCCGCGTAGCACGTCACACTCTCGCTTCCCGCAGCGGGGCCGGCTCGGCCCTGCCCGCTGTCAGACACGGCAGGGCAACAGATGAATGAGGAGTCGCAAGATGCGCAGGTCAGTAGCGGTCACCGCCGCGTTCGCCGTGATGACGATGGCTCCGGGGCTGGCAACAGCCACCGAGCAGCCGGGCCAGGAACCCACGTCGTACAGCTTCCAGCAGGCCACCTTCGCCGACCAGGACGCCGACATCCAGCGGCTGACCGAGGCCGTGCACATGACCAAGGACGACAAGCTCACGCCCGTGCGGGCGTTCACCGGTCCCACCTCGATGCTGGCCGACCCGGACGATCCCCGGCTGATCTTCGCGGCGACCGCCGACCTGCGTTCCCGGCTCTGCTACCTGATGCGCTCGGAGGACGCGGGTGCCAGCTGGCGCATCCTGGAGACCAGCCCCTCTCCGGCGGAGTACCCGAACTGCACGATCAACACCTCGGGCACCGGTCAGACGCACCTCGCGTGGGGGAGCGATGGCACGCTCTACTACGTGACGCTCGGGTACGGCCCGGGCGAGGGTCCTCGTGAGGGCAACGTCAGCGTGATCCTGTCGAAGTCGACGGACCGGGGCGAGAGCTGGTCGTCGAGCACGGTGGTCGACAACCGCGGGAAGACCGACCCGATCCCTACCGTCTCCGGTGTCACCGATCTGACCGTCGACACCGCCGGGTCCGAGGACGTCATCCACGTCGGCTACAGCCAGCGCTACCTCAAGATCCCGGAGGACTCGCCGCTCAACAACTCAGAGGTGGTCGTCGCCACCTCCACTGACGGCGGGGACACCTTCGAGCAGGTGAACGTCAACGAGTTCGTGGACGTGACCCAGACCGTCGCCGGCAAGGACTATCCGCTGATCATGAGCACGAGCTTCGGCCGCCCGTTCCTCACCGCCCACGACGGGGTGGTGCTGGTCGTCGCCGACTCCCGGACGCCGTTCGACGTCAAGCTGCCCGGCAAGAGCTACCACGCCCTGCCGATGCTCGTCGGCCGCTCGACCGACCAGGGCAAGACCTGGACGGTCACCACGCTGGGTCCGCCCGTCTTCACCGGGACCGGCGCGCAGACGGGCATGGGCTGGACGCCTGAGGGCGGGCCGGACGGCACGTTCCTCGCCATCCAGGCCGCGACACCCGAGACCGCCGAAAGCTCCGGTGTGGCCGACATCGTGCTGTACCGCTCGACGGACATGGGAGAGACCTGGAGCGAGCCCGTCGCGATCGACGATGACGATCCGGCCGACCAGTACACCAGCTTCTATCCTCAGCTCTCCGTGGCGCCGAACGGCCGGGTGGACGCGGTGTGGCAGGACAATCGCGACACGACCGACTACCACTTCCACGTCCGCTACTCCTACTCGACGGACGGCGGCAAGACGTGGGCGAAGAACATCCAGGTGACCGACCAGCCGATCGACTTCTCCCTCGGCATCAGCTTCAACTCCGACATCCGGCAGCCACCCGGTGTGGCGTCGGCCAACGAGTACGCCGCGTTCGGCTGGGCGGACCCTCGCCTGGGTGACAACCTCAACGAGACGCAGGACAACTTCGGCGCCGTGGCGCAGTTCTCCCGGATCCGGACGGGGACCTCCGTCCTGCCGATCGTCGCTGCCGTCTTCGGCGGCCTGGCGGTGGCCGGGATCGCCCTATTCCTCGCGTCCCAGCTGGCGCGCCGACGTCGCCAAGAGCCCGCTGCGCCTGCGACGGCGTGAGCAGGTCTCCACTGCTCGCTCCGACGGCGGACACGCCGTCGGTGAGGGGGCCTCGGGCATGATGAGGCTTTCGTCCGGGCCGTGGCGACCGGGGTCAGAGCGGGGTGGAACTGCGAGATGGTGATGACAGAAGCCCGTCGCTGCGAGACGCATGGGGAGGCCACGCGCCTCAGCTGTGTCGACTGTGATCGGCCGCTCTGCCCCAAGTGCATGACCCGCACCGAGGTGGGTCTGAAATGCGCGACCTGTGCGGCGCCGGCCGCTTCTCAGCCTTCGACGACGCCGATGCGCAGCCGGCGCCCGCTCCTCCTGATGGGTGCAGCGCTGGCTGTGGGGGCGCTGGTGGTGGTCCTTCTGGTGCTCCGCCCGGGACCGTCACAGGAGGGGCCCGGTGCCGTCGCCGAGCCGGTCGGGACGTGGAGCGACCTGCCGGCGCTGTCGGCCATCCGCGGTACGGCCAGTGCCGTCGTGCTGCGGAACGGCACGGTGCTGGTCGCCGGCGGCGGCGTCGGGGCGCTGGCGATCGACGCTGCCGAAGTCTTCGATCCCGGCGCCGACAGCTGGGAACGTGTCGGACCACTTTCCGCGCCCCGCCGCGGCCATCAGGCGGTGCTCCTGCAGGACGACCGGGTGCTCGTCACCGGGGGGTTGTCCGAGGGCAACCCGCTGGCTTCGGCCGAGGTCTACGACCCGGGCGCCCGGTCGTGGTCGTCCGTCCAGCCGATGAGCGTTCCAAGGCTCGGCCACACCCTCACGCTGCTCGACGACGGGCGGGTGCTCGCCGCAGGAGGCAGCACGCTCGAGTCGGCGGAGTCGGCAGCGGGTGGCCAGACCATCCGCGCCACCCCGTCCGCGGAGTTGTACGACCCCGCAACCGGAGCGTGGTCAGCCACGGGATCGATGGGTTCGGCGCGCTTCGAGCACACCGCCACCCGTGTCCGCGACGGTCGCGTCGTGGTCGTGGGTGGGCTCGGCTCCGTCGGCACCAATGCGACGGCGCCGCTTGCCTCCACCGAGATCTACGACGCTGCTGCCGGCGCCTTCGTCGGCTCGACCAGCCTCAGCGAGCCGCGGGCCAACCACGCGGCGGTGCTCCTGGAGGACGACGCGGTCCTGGTGACCGGGGGCGCGGGGGGCGAGGGTGCAGACCTTTCGCTGGCCGGCGCCGAGGTCTTCAACGCGCCCGGCGGCACCTGGAGCAGGGTCGCCCCGATGGGCGGAACCCGCACCGGACACACCGCGACCCGGCTCGCGGACGGCCGGGTGCTCGTCGCCGGCGGCGAGTCCGTCCAGCGCGGTACGAGGCGTTCTCTCACCAGCGCCGAAGTGTTCGACTTCACCGCCGGCGCGGTGGGACAGTGGGGGCCGGCGGGCGACATGTCCTGTCCCCGGAGCGAGCAGGCGGCGGTCCTGCTCGAGGACGGCAGCGTACTCGTGGCCGCCGGCGACGCAGCGTTCCCCGGAGCGGCGCCGATCGCCCAGAGCTGCGCAGAAAGGTACGTTCCGTGAACCGACCGAGGGAGAGACATGGCCATGCTGGGTAGCGCCCGACGTCGGCGAGAGCAGGACGGCGACGGCCAGAAGCCGTCGGCTGAGGAGGACCCGCAGCGGAACAACCGCAAGCGGGCGCTCGTCCTCTGCCTGCTCGCGCTGCCCCTGCTGATCGCCTTCTACGCCCTCATCCTCTACTGGTCCAACCCCCGCACAGCCGGCGAGGAGCTGCGGATCGACGAGTTCACCGCGCTGCTCCGCCAGGGCCGGATCGCGGAGACCAAGATCCTCGAGACGGACAACCGGATGATCGGCACCTACGACGGCGGCGAGTTCTGGGTCGCCTACTCGGGGGAGAACGAGACGATCTTCGCACGCCTCACCAGCGCTCTCGAGGACGCCGGCGTGCCGTACTCCGTCAAGCAGCAGCCGCTCAAGAACCTCGTGATGCCGGTGAGCATGCTGCTGCCGGCCCTGATCATCATCGACGGCCTGTTCATCCTCTTTCTCGCATTCGGCCGGGGCGGTGACGGGTTCACCGCCTTCGGCCAGTCGCGGGGCAAACGGCTCGAGGGCGGTGACGCCAAGATCACCTTCTCGGACGTGGCCGGCGTCGACGAGGCCATCGAGGAACTCGTCGAGGTCCGTGACTACCTGTCGAACCCGGACCGCTTCCTGGCCATGGGCGCCTCCGTACCCAAGGGCATCCTGCTGACCGGCCCCCCTGGCTGCGGCAAGACGTTGCTCGCGCGAGGCCTGGCGGGGGAGTCGGAGGTGCCGTTCTTCTCGATCTCCGGTTCGGACTTCGTCGAGATCTTCGTCGGTGTCGGAGCCGCGCGCATCCGGGACTTCTTCAAGGTGGCCAAGGCCGCAGCGCCCTGCATCGTGTTCATCGACGAACTCGACGCGGTCGGTCGCGGTCGCAGCACGCACTCGATGGGCGGCACGGACGAGCGGGAGGCCACGCTGAACCAGCTGCTCGTCGAGATGGACGGCTTCGAGTCCGGCATTGGCGTCGTCGTGCTGGCCGCGACGAACCGGCCGGACATCCTGGATTCCGCCCTGATGCGGCCGGGCCGCTTCGACCGCCGGGTGGCCGTGGAGCGTCCGGACGTGAACGGACGAGAAGGTGTCCTGCGCATCCACACCCGCGGCAAGCCGCTCGCGGACGGCGTGGACATCGCCCAGATCGCCAAGCGCACAGCCGGCTTCTCCGGCGCCGACCTGGCCAACGTCGTGAACGAGGCGGCCCTGCTCGCCGCCCGGCGCGGCGCTGCGATCATCGAGCAGTCGCACTTCAGCGAGGCGATCGAGCGGCTCGTGGCCGGTCCCGAGCGCAAGTCCCGCATCCTGTCCCCGCAGGACCGGCTGCGCATCGCCTACCACGAAGCCGGCCACGCCGTCGTCGCCACGGCCCTGCCCGGCACTGACCGCGTCGGCAAGCTGTCGATCGTCGCGCGCGGCCACGGTGGCGGGTTCACCTGGTGGATCAACGACGGCGACCAGACCTCCATCACGCGGGCCCAGCTGCTCGACCGGATCACCGCCTTGCTCGGCGGTCGAGCGGCCGAGGAGATCATCACCGGCGATCTGTCGACCGGTGCCGCCGGCGACCTCGACTCTGCCGTGCTGCTCGCCCGCCGGATGGTCACCGAGTTCGGCATGGGGTCCTCCCTCGGCGCGTTCTCGGCGCACGCGTTGCAGAACGCCAACATGAAGGAGGGCCTGCTGAACCAGGCCTTCTCCGAGCGCGTCGCCTCGGAGATCGACGCGGAGATCCAGCAAGTGCTGGCCGATGCGGCCGAGCGGGCGCGCAACGTCCTGCTCGCCCAGCGCAGCGCGCTGGAAGCGGTCGGCAAGGCGTTGATGGAGCACGAGACGCTCGAGGGCGAGCTGCTCGACGCCCTGCTGCTCCCCGTCCACAGCGCGAATTCCGGCTCCGCGACGCTCGTCCCCTGATGACCACCACGCCTGCACCCGAGCAGCTGAGCCGCACCTGCACCCGGCACGGGCGCAAGCCGGCGGTCACCAGCTGCGCGCGCTGTGGCGCGGGGGTCTGCCGGGACTGTGTCGTGCCGACGAGCGTCGGCGTCAAGTGCTCCGCCTGCATCGGCCGTCCGGGCGAAAAGGCCGCGACCGCTGCGCGCCGGCGCCGGCTGATCTGGGCGGCCGGCGGCGGAGCTGCGCTGGTCGCACTCGTGCTGGTGGCGACCAACCTGAGCTCCGACGGCTCGGGCGGCTCCACCCGCGCCACCGCGCCCATCCTGCAGGGCGGAGCCGCCCTGCGCACAGTGCAGTTCGAGGGGGCGGACGACCTCAAGCTCGCCGGGGCGCTCGCCCTCCCCGAGGGGGCGGCGTCCGGCTCGAAGCTGGCCGGCGTCGTCATCCTCGCCGGCTACGGCCCGACGAACCGCAACGGCGTGGTCGCCGAGGGCGGTGTCCCGGACAACCTCTACCGCGAGCTGAGCGAGGCGTTCGCCGAGTCGGAGATGGTTACCTTGACCTACGACAAGCGGGGGACCGGTCAGAGCGTGCTCCCGGAGAGCGAACCGCTCCGCTTCGAGGATCTGGTGAGTGACGCGGCCGCTGCCGTAGAGTTTTTGGCCCAGCGCGCCGAGGTCGACCCGGAGCGGATCGCGGTCGTGGGGCACGGGGAGGGTGGGCTGGTCGCGATGCAGCTGGCCGACCAGGAGCCGCGCATTCGCGGCCTGGGCCTGATCTCCGTCCCGGGGCGTCCCTTCGTGGAAGTCCTTGCCGACGATTTCGCCGGCTCGGCTCATCGCGGCGAGGAGGTTGCCGGGCTGCGCGTTGTCGTCGCCAGCTTGCTCGAGGACGGCAAGCTGCCGGCGGACATCCCCGCGTCGCTCGCCGGCTTCTTCCCAGCCGGCCGGCAGGAATATCTCACCGACATCTTCTCCCTCGAGCCCGTCGCCCTGGCCCGCGAGGTCGACATCCCAGCACTCGTCGTACGCGGCGGCGTCGCCACGTTCGTCACCGCGGCCGACGAGTCCGCCCTTCGCGGCGCCCTCTCCGCCGACGAGGCTTTCGTAGCCGGCGACGCCGGCCCCACGTTGCTGGTGCAGGGTGCGCCGATCGCCGACGCCGAGCATGCGCACGACAACATCGGCGTCGCGCCGACCCGCGAGCGCTCGGCCGAGGCCATCGCGCGCATCACGCAGTTCCTGACGAGGGTCACGGCGGCCTAGCTGCGGCCTGCCTTCGCCAGCGCACGATCATCCGGGTGGCACGTTGCTGGCCGGTGCCTGCGGGTTTTCGGCAGGCGGGACTGCTGCAGGACGGCTGCGGGTCTGGTCGGGGCTGGCCGCCGCTCCACGTCGGGAGCGTGCAGGCTCTCCACGTGAGCGAGCAGGCGCTCCACGGACGCGTGCAGGCGCTCCACGGAAGCGTGCAGGCGCTCCACGGAAGCGTCCAGGCCTGTCGCCGACCGTCGTCCGCCCGCGCCGCGGTCGCGGGCGCAGGGACTCGTCGTTCCGGTCGTTGATCAACGCCAGGCTTCCTCGGATTTTCGTGCAGGCGATGGGGTGGTTACCCGGCGTTGATCATGTGAGGGAGAGGGCAAGGAGCGCGGGGTTGCTCCTCGGGTGCGGGTGCGGGTGCGGGTGCGGGTGCGGGTGCGGGTCGGCGCGCCATCGACCTGCGGTCGACACATGCGCCGCACAGCGGGTGTACACCGCAGGTCAAATTTCCGGGATTGTTGACCTGTGCTGTACACCTCCCGACAGCACATACATCTCCGGAGCGACACGCGACCAGGCAGCCTCCCGTTGGCGGCTTTTCTCTGAACCCGACCGGAAAGTCGACCTGCCCGGGTCGGACCGGACACTCCCTGGCTCCCGCTCCGTGTCGCGTTCCGCCGGAGCGACACCGGTCCCAGCACCCGCTCCGTGATTTTCAGCGCCCTTGCGCCCCGTGCGGGGAACCGCCGCCGCCTCGTGCGGAGGGCGTGTCACGCAGCTGATCTGCACGGCCTTTCAGCGCTCAGGAGCGCCTGGCGTCCGTCTTGTCCAGCACAAGATCCCGACGCGGCACGCCGTCCACTGAACAAGCCTTGCGGCCGCCGGGTCAGTGTCCTGAACAGGAAAAGAGCAGGTGGAGCGGGCAAAACTAGATGTCCCCGACATATAGGCGGTGCGCATATAGATGTGCCTGACATATATGTAGAAACACACCTATTGCCAGCAGCTGCGCTCTCTGCGACCCTGAGCATCGATCGCAGGAGCGGAGGCCATGTCGGCTCCACCCGCTGCGGACCGCAGACTGGGCAGCCGCCCGGCTTCACCACAACCGGAGGAACGCTCATGGCAGTGCAGAAGAAGACGACGACGGTGTTCGGTGCCCTCGTCGCCATGATGATGGTGTTCGGCGGGGTGGCCTACGCCTGCACCAACCTCGCCACCCTGAACCTGAGCACCGCCAGCGGCAACGTCGGCGACAACGTCACGGTGACCGGCTCCTCGTTCCGTACCCCCAGGGGCGCCGGCGACGTGCCGATGCCGGTCGAGCTGCACTGGAACGGCGCGGACGGCCCGCTGCTGGGCAAGGCCGTCCCGGACGCCGCCGGTAACATTTCGGCGTCGTTCCAGGTGCCGGAGGGTCAGGCGGGCTACTACGTCGTCCTGGCGACCCAGCTGGACAAGGGTGTCGACGCCTACGGCACGCCGGCTCGCGCCGCGTTCCAGATCCTCGGCGCCAACGGCGAGTCCGTTCTCGCCCCGCAGGGCACCCAGACCCCGGCCGTCAGTGGCGGCAACGGGAGCGGCATCCTCGCCCTGACCGTCGGCCTCGGTGCGCTCGGCCTCGCCCTGTTTGCTGCCGGCTTCGTCGCCTTCAGCCGCCAGGCGCGTCGCCAGGAGGCTCCGGTTCCGGCGAAGGTCCGCAACAACTGATCGATCGAACGGCCCGCTCTCAGGCGGGTGAAGAGCAACCAGAACGGGCGTCCCGCAAGGGGCGCCCGTTCTGGTGCCCGACGACCGCCAGGTGGGCAAGGATGGGCGGATGCCGATGACCGTCCCCCTGCGCTCAGGTCGCCCGCCGGTCTGGGTGGTGGCGGCCCTCGCGCTGCTGTTGATCGCCGGCTGCTCCCAGGCGGCTCCCTCGACGCGGACAGCAGCCGTTCCGCGCGCCGCCGATCAGCATCTGCGGGTCGCCGTCGGAGACGACGTTTTCCTGCGCAGGGGTGCGGCTTCGTCCCAGCTCGGGCTGTTCGCCGACGGTCCTGCGCCCGGCATCTTCGAGACGCTCACCAGCCTGACGCCGAGCTTCGGGACCGCTCCGGGACTCGCCGTCAGCTGGGAGGCCCGCTCGCCCACCGAGTGGCGATTCGAACTCCGCCGCAACGTCCGCTTCCACGACGGGACGCCGCTGACGGCAGCCGCGGTCGTGGAGTCCCTGCGGCGTGCGTTGTCCCCGGACGCCGACACGCCCGGGGGAGGTGTCCGGTGGCTCGGCGCGCCGCGGGGGCTCGAGGCCGACTCGTCCTCGGCGGTCGACGAGCATGTCGTCGCGATCGCGTTGTCCGAGCCCAACCTCCGCCTGGCCGAGCAGCTGGCGAACCCACGGACAGGCGTGCAGGCTCCTGGCACGCGGGCGGGGGACGGCCGGACCGCTGCGACCACGCCGACCGGCACAGGACCCTTCCGCTTCTCTTCCTACACGCCGGGTCTGGACCTGGAGGTCGTGGCCAATCCCGACTACTGGGATGGGCCGCCACAGCTCGCGTCGATCACCTTCCGCTTCGGGGCGGAGGAGAAGGCCAGCCTGCTCCTCGCGACGGGGGAGGTCGAGGCGGTGGGTCACGTCTCCGCAGACCTGCTGGCGAACGTGACGGACGGCCCCGACCAGCGGGTGGTGTCGCGACCTGCGCGTTCAGCGATGCTGCTGTTCAACCGGGGCGGGATCGGGCGGTGGTCGACGCTGCAGGAGGACGCCGTCCGCCGTGCGGTGGCGCTCACGCTGGACCGAGCCGCCGTGGCCGAGGCGGCCTGGTCCGGCGTCGGCGAGCCGGAGGACAGTGTGATCCCGCCCGTCGTGCTGGGTGCAGCCGACGCAGCAGGCCCGGAGCGTCGCGACGTGGCGGCAGCAGAAGAGTTGCTGACGGGGGCCGGCTGGCTGCCGGGTCCGGGCGGCATCCGCATCCGGAAGGGGGACCGGTTGGCTCTGGACCTGCTGGTGCGCCGCGACTCGGACGGGCTGCCTGTGGCTGCCGCCGCCATCCGTGAGCAGCTGGCTGCCGTCGGGATCGCGACCTCCATGACGGCAGATCCCGCTGATCGGTTCACGCCGCTGCAGCGTGTCAACGCGGGTTCTTTCGACCTGTTCCTCGACGTGCGGTCACAGGAGGACGCGAACCCCTGCGCCCTCTGCCGGTTCTTCACCGTGCGTCCCGGCGGGGACCTGACCGTCTCCGGGACGGTTCGTGCGGGTGCCGCCGCCGACGCGCTGTACGACCAGGTCCACACGGCCGGTTCACCGGAGACCGCGCGCCGGCTGGCGGCCGAATTCATCCAGGTGGCCGTCGCGGAGGAGGTGGTGGCCCTGCCGCTGGCCACGCTGCCGAACGCCTGGCTGGTCTCGCCGCGACTCGAGCAGTTCGAGCCGTCGGCAGTCGGCGGTGCCCAGCGCTGGCACGGCGTGTTCCTGTCGCGCTGACCACACGCTGACCCCGTAGGTCAGTCCTGTCCGGAGACGTCCGGTCCCGCGACCGGCTCGTCGGGATCGGTCCGGAACACCAGGCACCACGCGATCCCGAACAGCAGGACGACCAGGCCGGGCAGGCTGTGATGCAGCGTGGCCGGCCAGGGCGCCTGGTCCCGCAGGGCCTGCAGCACGAGCGGCAGGTGCGTGGCGTCCATCCACAGCCCGGCCAGCACGACGACCAGCCCCATCCCGAACAGCAGCGGCGCGGCCTTCGGCAGCCGTACGACGAGCAGGGCCGCGAGCGACAGGACGATCACGATGCTTCCCGGCACGGTGTGGTCGACGAACTCCAGCTGGTCCCCGCGGGGCCCCAGCTCGAGGGCCGGCCCGAGGTAGCGCGGCAGCAGCGCCCAGGTGCCGAGGAGCACGCCTGCGCCGGCGAGCATCGGCACGGCTGCCGCCCGTACGGACGACAGCGCACCCCTGCCCCCGGGCCCGGTGGCGCTCATGAGCGGGTCCCGGCAGCCGGACGAGCGGCGGGCCCCGGCCGACGCTGCGACCAGAGAACGGCTGCCCCGATCAGCAGCAGGCCGGGCACCAGCAGCGCCAACCCGAGACGCGGCCCGCCGGATCCTCCCACCGTGACGGCGGCTGCGAAGATGTCCTGCCGGCCGGTGTCCTGGTCGCCCAGCCGCGTGTCGGTCCAGACGGCGAAGGCGCCGTCGTCGTTGCTGGTCAGGCCCAGGCGGGTGCCGACATCGGTGCCGTAATCCGAGCCGAAGGTGGGCCCGACCCGCGAGTCGAAGGGCTCCGACGACACGCGGTGGTTGCCGAACGACGCGCCCCGGTCGTCGGACGAGGCGAGGAAGACCTCGGTCTGCACGTCAGCCGGATCCGCTCTCCGGTCGTGGAACAGCACGTCCACCCGACCGCCTGGAGCGACGGACAGGCGGGGCAGCGACTGGGTCGTGCCGTCGCCCGCGGTGTTGTCGTTCACCCGCACGGGCTCGGACCAGCTGGCACCGCCGTCCGGGGACCGGCGCAGGAAGACGTCCTCGTCGCCGTTGCGGTTGTCGGCCCACGACACGTACAGCGAACGGTCCGGTCCGGGTGCGATCGACGGATACTCAGGGAGGAAGACGAGGAACCGGCGGGCAGGCACCACACCCGACTCCAGCTCGACCCCCTGACCGAAGCTCGCGCCGCCGTCCTCGGACCGGGTGACGACGAGGGCGAACGGCTTCTCGGCCACGGGCCCTTCGAGACCGCTGAAGTCCCTGCGGTTGTCCTTGAAGTCCTGGTAGAGCACCACGAGGCTCCCCTCGGAGTCCAGAACGGGGCTGGCGGCGCCGACCCGCTCTCGTCCGGCATCGCTGACCGGCACCGGTTCGGAAAAGGTACGACCGCCGTCCTGCGACCGCACGGCCACGATTTGAGCCGCGCCCACGATCTGGTTGAGGGCGACCGCCTGCGCCTGCAGCCACACGGCGTGCACCGTACCGTCGCTGTCGACGGCCAGCCGTGGCTGGAAGGCCAGCTCACCGGCCACCCGCACGGGCGCATCCAGCGTCCTGCCGCCGTCGGAGGAGGTTGCCAGCCAGAGTGCCGCGGGCGTGTTGCCGCGGCCCTGCAACGACGCGTACAGCGCATAGAGCGTGCCGTCGGGGCCGAAGGCGACGTCGGGGCCGAACGGACATGGTTCCTGCTCGGGTGAGGCCGCGCAGGGCTCCGTGCCCGCGGGCAGCGGCAGCGTGGTCGGCCGCCACGTGGCACCGCCGTCGTCACTCCACTCGAGCAGGGCCGAGAACCCGGGCCGGTCGATGCGGTGGGCGACGACGAGGTGCCCCGGCTCCCGGGGATGGCGCACCACGGTGGGGGAGTTGTTGACCGTGATCAGCCCGGCCGGGTTCACCAGGACGTTCGCGCCGACAGCAGGCTCGCCCCCACGCCCGAACAGCGCCATCGCCGCGACGACGGCAGCGGTGAGCCCGAGCGCCATGGCGGCCAGGCCGAGCCTGCTCTTCCGGTCCGTCATCACCTCAGACCCTAGTGATCGCGGCCGCCGCGCGGGCGGTAGATGCAGCGCACATCTACTGCCCCTCGGCAGTTCCTCCCGTAGGGTCGCTGCTTCTCCCGACATAGCCAGAAGGGGTGTGGCTCGCATGACGGACGCCGTCGACCGGCCCCTGCGCGTCGCCGTCGTCGGCAGCGGCGGCGTCGGCAAGTCGGTGCTGTCGGCCACGCTGGCCCGCACGCTCGCCCGCCGGGGTCGATCCGTGCTCGCCGTCGACCTCGACTCCAACCCGGGTCTGGCGTACAGCCTCGGCCTCCCGCCCACGGACGACGGGCTGCCGGAGGCGGCGACGGTGCAGGTCGAGCGGGGTGCATACGGCTGGGGTCCCGCTCCGGGTCTGGACCTCACGACCGGCGCCATGACGCTGAGCCGAGCTGCGCCGGACGGGGTCCGGTACCTCAGCCCGGGCAAGATCGGCACGACCGTCGACGGCAAGAGCGAGCTGAAGCGCTCCCTGGGGACGGTGCGCCGGCTCCTCGACGAGATGGACGGTCCGTGGGACGTCGTCGCCGATCTCGAAGCCGGACCCACGACGCCGTACGAAGGCTATGCCCGCTTCGCCGAGGTCGTGGTGGTGCTGGCCACCGGGGCCTGGCGCTCGTGCCACACGGCGCGGCGGCTGTGCGCGCTGTTCCCCGACGTGCCCCGCATCGTCGTCGCCGCGCAGAGCCTGCCGGGCGCCAGTGATCCGACGCGGTGGGGCCTGCCGGTGCAGCACCGCATCCCGTACGACCCCGCCGTCGCCGCCGCCGAGCGGGAGGGCAGGGCTCCGCTGGACGCCTGCCCCGGTGCGCCGGCGCTGCTCGCGGTGGAGGCCTTGGCCGACCTGCTCCTGGACATCCGCCCCGTGACGCCCACCCCCACCATCCTGGAGCGCGCATGAAGATCGTCGTCACCGGCAAGGGCGGCGCGGGCAAGACCACCGTCGCCGGCGTGCTGGCCCGCTCTCTCGCGAGGGCGGGACATCCGGTCGTGGCGCTCGACTGCGATCCGAGCCCGACCTTGGGGATCACCCTCGGCTTCGGTCCGGAGCGCACCGAGGCGGCGCCGGCCGTGCTGAACAGCCTGGTCGATGCAGGGCACACGCACAACGACCCGGAGCCCGATCCGGAGGACCTGCTGGCCCGCTACGGCGTCGCAGGTCCGGACGGGGTGCGGCTGCTCATCTCCGGCCGGATCGAGCGGCTGGACGGCGCCTGCGTGTGCTGCGGTTCCCACAACACCACCCGCAAGCTCTTCAGCAACCTGCCTCACGACGACCGGATCGTGTTGGCCGACCTCGAGGCCGGGCTCAACGACCTGATGTGGGCGCGACCGCAGCCCGGCGACCTGGTCGTGGCGGTCGCGGAGCCCAGCGCCAAGGCGTACGAGGTGGCGCGCCGCGCCTGCGAACTCGCCGCCGGTATGGGCGTCGGGCGACGTGTCGTCATCGCCAACCGGGCCACTGATTCCGACGTCGAGCGGTTGTCGCGGCTGACCGGTCTACCGGCCGTCGCCGTGCCGGACGACCCGGCCCTCGCGCAGGCCGACCGCGACGGGCTCGCGCCGATCGACGTCGATCCGTCCTCGCCGGCCGTCCGCGCGCTCGTCGAGCTGGCCGGCCGGCTCGACCTGCGGCCGTCCTAGCCCGAGGTCACGAGCGGGCCGGTGTCGTCACGGCCAGCTGCTCGGCGAGCGCCTGGACCGCGGTCACGACGGCTTCGGCACCCGGCCACTCGACGACCGGCACGCGCTGGCGGTCCGCAGCCACCACCTCGTCACTCCAGGGGATGCTGCCGGCCAGCTCGAAGCCGTGCCGGTCGCAGAACTCCTGGATCGCAGCCTCGTCGGCCGACGAGCGCACCTTGTTGGCCACGACCGCGACCCGCTGGACCGGCAGCTCCGCCACGAGCTCGCCCATCCGGCGGACCGTCTCCAGCGAGCGGTAGTAGGGCTCGGCGACCATGCAGATGGCGTCGACGTGCCGGACGGTGCCGCGGCTGAGGTGCTCGGGCGAGGCCTCCATGTCGACGACGACCATCCGGTCCGGCGACCCGAGGTCCTCGAGCAGGGACGACACGACGGCGTGCGCCGAGCACAGGCAGCCCTCGTCCGCGTGCGCCGGTGCGCCCATGCCCAGCAGCCGCACGCCGTCCGGTCCGAGAACGGAGTAGCGCTCCAAAATGTCGTCGACAGGCTCGGTGAGTCCGGCGCCGCCGATCCGTCGGGAGACCATCGAGGTGGGCACGGGCCCGAGCGAGGCCGCCAGGTCGGGCGAGACACCGAGGGCGAAGGACAGGTTCGGGTTGGCGTCGGCGTCGATGGCCACGACCGAGAGGCCTGACCGGGCGGCCAGCCGGGCCAGCGTCGCGCTGATCGTCGTCTTGCCGGCGCCGCCCTTGCCGGCGAGTGCGAGCCTCAACGGACCGGCTCGTGCTGCTCGGCCATGCGCTGGTAGCGGCGGCGGTAGTTGGTCAGCGCCCGGCTGAGCTCGGACAGCGATCCGGCGACGACGTGCAGCCAGTCAAGGCCCTCATCGGTGAGCTCGTAGGTGCGTCGGGCCGGACCGGATCCGGACGGCTCCCAGGTCGAGCGGACCAGGCCCTCCTCGTCCATCGCCCGCAGGCACCGGTAGAGCCCGCCCCGGGCGCCCCCCGCCCCCCCCCCACAGCCCACCCGGGGCGACCCGGGCCAACCCGAGACTGCCCACCTGGTCGAGCAGCTCGTAGCCGTGCGAGGTGCCCTCGGCCAGCAGCAGCAGCAGGCACGGGCGCAGATAGTTGCGGGGAAGCCCGATCGGGACGTCCTCGGCCTGGCCGGTCATCCGGCCGACCCCGGCGACCGCTCGGCCGCGCACGCGAGGGCTTCCTCCACGGAGTTCTGGCACCAGCAGTCCGCGCTGCACTCGCCGTGCGCCGGCCGGGTGAGGTCGGCGAAGCTCAGCGCGAACTCCGTCTTGCCCTCGGCCAGCCCCGTCTCGGACATCACATAGCCACCGGGCGAGAGCTCGAGGTAGCCGTCGACGACCAGCCGGTCCAGGTAACCGACGCCGAGTTCGGCCTCGACACCCAGGAAGCGCTCGAGCAGCACCGCGTCGACCACCTCGCCGAGGCCCTCGCCACGGAGCCAGTACATGACCTGCAATATCTCGCTACGCCAGTAGAGGGCGCGCAGCGCCTCCGACTTCGGTGGGTGGAGCTCATCCATGTCAGTGCCTCCGCAGTACGGGACCGGCCGCCACGCTGGACAGGCCCGTCGAATCGGTGCAGGCGGCGAGGACGCCGTAGAGCTGGTCGCGGACCGCCTCCGCGTCCAAAACGTAGCCCAGGACGGGGCCGTTCACGGCGCCTCCAGATTGCTCCAGATTCCCTGCGATCGGACGGTACACGCAATCCGTCCGGTATGTGTATGGTGCATCTACGACCTTGGTGTGACCCACTGCACAACCGTCCCTGACACAGGAGCAGCAGATGGCAAAGGGCAATGGCGGTTCCCGCCACGTCGCGGTTCGCACGCCGGCAGAGGAGTTGCTCGACACGCTCGGCCCGATCACCGGATTCCACGATCTGGAGCACATCGGCCAGTTCGGCATGCCGACCGGAGCCATGACCGAGGACATGCTGGCGCCGGCCGCGTCGGCGACCGCCGCGACCCGGTTCGGGCCGCTGGAGAAGGTGCACGCCTTCTGGTTCGCCGGCATGAGCTGTGACGGCTGCAGCGTGGCGGTCACCGGGGCGGCCAATCCCTCGGTGGAGAGCCTTCTGCTGGGTGCACACCCGGGCATTCCACGCGTGATCCTGCACCACCCGGTCATCAACATGGAGTCCGGGCCGCACTACCTGGTGGCGGCGGAGCAGGCGATCGAGGGCACGCTGAACGCGCCGTACGTCGTGATCCTCGAGGGTTCCATCGCCGACGAGGTGCTCGCCCATTCGCAGGGTGGCTACTGGTCTGCCACTGGTGAGGAGCCGTGGGGGCCGGGCGGCCAGATGCGGGCGGTGAGCACCACGGAGTGGATCGCCCGGCTGGCCAAGAACTCCGCGGCGATGGTGGCGATCGGCACCTGCGCGACGTGGGGCGGCATCCCGGCGGCGGCGGGCAATCCGACCGGCGCGATGAGCCTGATGGACTTCCTCGGCAAGGACTACCGCTCCACCCTGGGCGTGCCGGTCGTCAACATCCCAGGTTGTTCGCCGATCGGCGACAACTTCACCGAGACGATCGCCGCGGTCCTCTACTTTCTGCAGGGCTTCGGCCCGTTGCCGGAGTTCGACGAGTTGGGCCGACCCGCATGGCTGTTCGGGGAGACCGTGCATCGCCGGTGCGTGCGCGGTGCGTATTACGAGGAGGGCACCTTCGCGCACGAGTTCGGCGACCCGGAGTGCCTGGTCGAGGTCGGCTGCTGGGGTCCGGTCGTCAACTGCAACATCACCGCGCGTGGGGCGATCCGGGGAGCCGGCGGCTGCATGAACGCCGGTGGCGCCTGCATCGGCTGCACGATGCCGGGCTTCCCGGACAAGTTCACGCCTTTCTACAAGCGCCCGCCCGGCTCGCTGGCCTCGACGACCGTGTCGCGGATCACCGGCAGCATGATCCGGCCGCTGCGCAAGTTCAGCAACGACAACCTCAACCGTGAGGTCCGCTGGGATCGGGAGAGCGACGCACCCACCGCGTTCGCCCGCCACAAGGACGAGCCCACGCTGGTGCAGGACGTCGCCCACAAGTTCTACGACAGGATGCGCCTGTTCAGCGACACCTCGCGTCATTCCGGCGAGGCCTGGGGCAAGATCGCCGACGACGGGACCGACGGCAGCCACCCGGGCAGCCCGAGTGTCATCGCCCCTCCCGGGAAGCGGAAGCGCTCCGGCAGCCGCGTCTGATCCAGCCCGCGTCACCCAGCACGTCCCTCTCGCACCACTCAGGCCTGACCTCAGGAGCTGCTGTTATGTGCTTCAAGACCCTGCCCGTGCAGTTCGACGCGCGCGGCAACGCGACGCTGCGCGGGGGCATCCCGAACCCGTACGACGTCGCGGTCGCCCAACCCCAGATCCCCGGCCAGCTCGGCGCCGCCGGCGTGACCGAGCGCGAGCGTGAGGACCGCATCAATCGGCTCATCGCGCGCAACGGGCACATCAAGGACCTCAACATGGACCCGGTCACCCGCATCGCGGGCGCGCTGGCGGTCCACGTGACGGCCGACCTGGACAACGGCGAGTACCTCGACGCGCACGCCCAGGCCACGCTGTTCCGCGGCTACGAACTCATCCTGATGGGGCGCGACCCGCGCGACGCCATCTTCGTCTCCTCGCGCGCCTGCGGCGTGTGCGGCGGCGTGCACGCGCACTGCGCGGCGCAGGCCATCGAGATGGCGATGGGCATCTCGCCGCCGCCGCTGGGCATCGTGGTGCGCAACATGGAGCAGGCCGCCGAGATGGGTTACGACAACCCGCTGCACCTCTACCTGCTGGCCGGCCCGGACTACTCCGAATCGGTGATCCGGCACTCCAACCCCGAGCTGTGGCCGAAGGCGGAGAGCTGGAAGTGCCCCAACGAGCACATCCACGGCTTCAAGACCATGGCCGACCTGATGACCGCGCTCAACCCGCTCACCGGTGCGCTCTACCGCGAGGGGTTGGAGTTCACCAGGCTGTCCCGCGAGCAGGTCGTCATCCTGACCGGCAAGTTCCCGCACCCGCAGAACGTCGTGCCCGGCGGCGTGTCGACGACGGTGACGCTGCAGTCGCTGAACGAGTTCCACTCCAAGCTGGGTCGGCTGTTCGACTTCGCGCAGCGGATGATGGCCGTCTGGGACGACATCCCGGCCTTCTTCTACGAGGCGGACGAGCGCTACAGACTGGTGGGCTCCCGGGCAACCAACCACATCGACCTGGGCTTCTGGGACGACCCCTACTCCTACGACGCCAAGTACGAGAACTGCAACGAGTGGGGCGAGAAGCGCTGGTCCACACCCGGGGTCGTGCTCGACGGCAAGCTGGTCACCACCCGGCTCACCGACATCAACATCGGCTGGGAGGAGTTCATCGAGCACTCCTACTACGAGCCGTCGCACACCTCGCGCTACGCGACCGACCCGCTCGGCAACCCCATCTCGCCCTACCACCCCTGGAACAAGCGGACCCTGCCCAAGCCCGGCGGCCGGGACTGGAAGGACAAGTACACCTGGTCCACGGCGCCCCGTTGGGACCGCCGGGTGATGGAGGCCGGCTGCTACTCCCGGCTGCTCATCACGGCGCTGGCGCAGAAGATGCCGGCCAGCGACTACATGGAGGCGACCGGCCACAGCATGCGCTTCCTCGTCCCCAAGGGCGAGACCGGTGAGCGCGAGGTCGAGTGGCACGTCCCGGACAAGTGGAACGCCCTGGAGCGCAACCGCGGACGCGCTTATCACTACCTGTTCAGCCAGCTGGTCTCGCTGGAGAGTCTGTTCGAGGCCTACAAGCTCTTCCAGCGCGGCGAGCGCCGGGTGGCCGCGCTCACCCCGGTGCAGCTGGAGGAGGCGATCCCGCAGGACGAGCAGGTCGGGGTCGGCTTCTGGGGAGCGGGTCGCGGCTGGCTGATCCACCACCTCGTGATGGACAAGGGCAAGATCACGAACTACCAGATCTCCACACCCTCGACCATCAACGCCTCACCACGCGACCCCTGGGGTCAGCCGGGTGCGTACGAGGAGGCGGTCATGAACACGCCGATGATCGAGGACCTGTCCAACCCGGAGACGTTCACGAGCATCGACATGCTGCGGGCGATCCGCAGTTTCGACCCCTGCATGCCGTGCACCACGCACGCCCACACGGGTGACGGCGAGGTCACGCGTGAGGTCAACACCTGCTCGTGTGGCGGTGACTGACCCCACGGGTCAGCCTGTGACCGTGCTGGTGGGCGGCGTCAGCGAGCTGTACCAGAGCGATCTGGATCTGGGCCGCGTGGTGATCGACAGACTGCAGGGCGAGGACCTCGGCCCGGGCGTCCTGGTCGAGGAGCTGCACTACGGTGCGGTGGCCGTCGCCCAGCGGCTGGAGGACCTTCGCCCGGCCACGCTCGTCCTGGTGAGCGCGGTCGTGCGGGGGCGGAAGCCGGGCTCGGTGGTGCGCTCACGGATCGAGCCGCCGCAGAGTTCGCCGGCCCACGTCCAGGCGCTGGTCGGCGACGCGGTGACCGGCTATGTCCATCCCGACCTGGTGGTGGAGATCGCCGCGGCGCTCGGCTTCCTGCCCCCGCGAAGCATCGCGATCGAGGTGGAGCCGGAGGTCGTCACGACGGGTGAGGGGCTCAGCGCCTCGGTGCAGGACGCCCTCGAGGTGGCGCTGGACCTGGTGCGGGTGGAGGTCCGCCGCGCGCCGCTGCTGGCGCTGGCCGACGACCTGCGACCGACGGTCGTCGGCGACCGGCTGGAGGATTCGCCTGCCCTGCTCGCCCTGCGCGAGCTGCTCGGAGAGCTCGAGCTGCTCGAGCGGGAGGGCCGTTGGGGCCACACCTTCGCCCTGCGGGACCGGATGAAGCTGGCGATCGGCAGCACCAACAGCAGCGAGGGGATGGAGCCGCGTGACTGGGCTCTGTGGTGGATGCTGATCGAGGAGCTGGACCGGCTCGAGGCCGTGGAGGCCGTCGGTCACTGAGCGTGCCGGCCGGGTCGTCCAGGACGACCCGGCCGGACGACGGCTACGGCTCGGGTGTGGTGGGGGGCTGCTCGGGGATCTCGAAGCCGGGCCGGCCGATGAGTTCTGCCGGCATCTCGATCACGCCCTGAGGCTCCTGCAGCATGCCGAGGTTCTGCGGTGGGATCGCCACCCGGTTGCCGCGCTCGGTGAGCAGCACCAGGGCCCCGTCGGCCAGCACGTCGACCGCTTCGCCGGTGACCTCGGGACCGCCCGGGCCCATCGGGATGAGGCGGGCCCGGCGCTGCTGGCCGAGCGTGCTGCAGCGGCCGAGATAGGCTGAGAGCACCACTCCTGGCGGCGCCGCCAGCCGCTCCTCCAGCGCCTGCACCAGCTCGGCGAGCAGGCCGTCGCGCGGCGGCGTCGCCTCCTGGACGAGCACCGTCATGGTCAGCCACTCCGTGCGTGAGGGGCCGAGTTCGACGTAGACGCCGAGGGAGGCCAGTGTCTCGCCGGTCGGGCCGTGCACCGTATCGGGCCAGGTGAGGCCGGTGTTCCGCGCGCCGAGGACGTCGTGCAGGGCCAGCAACGAGGTGACGTACGGCCAGCCCTCCCGCTCCGGAGCCAGCACGGGACGGGCGATGAGCGTGAAGCCCAAGCCGTGACCGGCCGTGACGATCCACGGCAGCCCGCCACGCCCGCGGGGGGAAGCCTGGTAGTCGGCCACCACCAGCGAGCCGGAGGGCGCGCCCTCGCGCGCCCACGCCATGGCGGTGGCCTCGGTCGAGAGCAGAGCCGGGTAGCTGCGCACCGACCGGTCGCCCAGCACATCCGCCAGGGCATCGACGCTCAGATCGGCGTTCATCGCCATGTGGCCGGCTGCCCCTCCGCAGTGGCCGCCGCGTTGAGGCTCTCGACCAGGCGCTGCCACTGAGGGATCGCGAACCTGGCCAGAGCCGAAGCCAGCACCGCGCGGATGCGCTGGTCGTCCGGCTCCGGCCGGTCCGCACTGGCCTGGACGATTGCCGTCGCGAACTGCTGGTAGGTGCGTGGTGGCAGCTCCAGGATGACCTGCAGCAGGCTCTCGGCCAGGTTGTACATCGCGGGCGTCCGGACCAGCAGGCCGTCGAAGAAGCCGCTGACCAGGGCGCAGCGGTGCTCGGTGGACAACTCGCTCACCCGCAGCACCTCCTCGCGGATCACCCGGGGCCACTGCTCCGGATCCTCGCCGTCCAGGACGGCCAGCAGATCGTCCTCGGGCCTTCCCGGGTGCCGGCTCAGCACCGCCTGCGCCTGCGCCCGGACCGGGGCTGCCGCACTCGGGATGCCGAGGGCCTGCCGGGCCGCCAGCCGGGCCCGGGCGGGATCGTCGGCCTGCTCGTGCGCGAGGGCGAGGTTCGCCTTGGCCATGGCGTACTCGGCGGGCCGGATGCTGCGCGGGAACGCGCCGAGGGCATGCTGCAGCGACTTCACGGCGGCGGCGGGGTCGTCCGCCGCCATCTGGGCCAGCCCGAGCGCGTTGGCCGCCATGCCGGCTCCTGCCTCGTCACCGGCTCGCTCGGCGAGTGTCAGTGCCTCCTCGAGCAGGCGCAGGGACTCCTCGGCTCTTCCTGCGGCCAGCAGGGCAGCACCGTGATCGCGTGCGGCGGCACCGGCCTGCGCCGGGTAGTTGGCGGCCAGGAAGAGCTCCATCGCGCGCGCCCAGGCAGCGCAGGCAGCCTCCACGTCACCCAGGTCCTGACGGACCAGCCCGAGGTTGTACGCGGCAGCGGCCTGCTCGAGGGGCGAGTCCAGGTCGGCCAGCTCGGTGGACGCGGCGGAGAAGGTCTCGGCCGCCTCCTCGAGCCGACCGGCCAGGCGCAGACCCGCGCCGAGCATGACGGCCGCCTTGGCCTGTTCCAGCCGCATGCCGGCGCTCCGGAACATCTCGCGTGCCATGGTCAGCGCAGCCAGCGCAGGGTCGGTCTCGCCGGCCTGCAGCAGCACCGACCCCAGGTGGAACTGCGTCGTCGCGTGCTGCACCGGATAGCGATCCACGGGGTACTGCGTGAGGCGCGCGGTGAGCACCTCCTGCTCGGACTGTGCCACTGGATCTACCCTTCGCCCATGAACGCGGTGGTGGCTTGCTTCGGAAACGTCCTCAAGGCTGACGACGGGGTCGGTCCCGCTGTCGCGCATGCGCTGCTCGACGAACCCCTGCCGGACGGGGTGCGGGTGATGGAGATCGGGATCGGGGGCATCCACCTGGTGCAGGAGCTGCTGCGGGAGGGAGCCGACCTGCTGCTGATCGTCGACGCGGTGGATCTCGGCCGGCCGCCGGGCACCGTCCTCGTGCAGCGACCCGACGTCCTGGACGTCAACACGCTGGGCGTCGACCGGCGCCGCGACACCTTGGCCGACATGCACCTGGCGACGCCCGAGAAGGCGATGATGGTCGCGCTCGGGCTGGGGGTGCTGCCCGCCACCCGCTTGCTCATCGGCGTCCAGACGACGGACACCGAGGAGCCGCGGATAGGCCTGTCCGCCGTCA
This sequence comes from Mycobacteriales bacterium, assembly GCA_040902655.1. Taxonomy (NCBI): domain Bacteria; kingdom Bacillati; phylum Actinomycetota; class Actinomycetes; order Mycobacteriales; species Mycobacteriales bacterium. The sequence continues at coordinate 82,582 of JBBDWV010000016.1, read as the reverse complement.
CGACCAGAGCCGTCCCGTTCGCCGTCGCCGAGGTGCGGCGGCTGCTGAGCGAGCATGCGGCCGCGGTGTCCTGACGCACCAACGGATCAGGCCGGCCGCGTGGTGATCTGCAGCAGCACCTGGTTCGGCGGCGGGTGCGCCGCCGCGCCGTCGTCCGGTGCGACATCCATCGAGACGAAGCCCGGCAGGTTCTCCCGTAGCGCCTCCTCGACGCCGTGACGCAGCGTCTCGCCGGCCGACGTGCACCCGGAGCAGGCACCGGTGAGACGGACCTGCACCACTCCGTGCTCGACCCCCAGGACCTCGACCTCACCGCCGTGCTCATGCAGGTAGGGGCGGATCTGCTCCAGCGCCTGCTCAGCCGCCTCGCTGTCGTTCACGCCGACGCCGTACGCCTCGAACAGCCAGTCGATGGCCACGTCCTTGCGCCGGAGCGGCTCCAGGTCCTCGCCCAGGACCTCCGCAGTCCGGGTCACCGCGAGGCGGTGCACCGCGTCGACGCCGTCGAGCAACTCGAAGATGCGGTTGCGCACCTGCTCGTCGAGCCCCTCGATGTCCTCCAACAGCTCCTCGAGGCGGTCGAGCAGCGGACCGAGCGCAGCAAGAGAGCCACCACGGGTCTCCGCGACGCTGACCTCCGGAGTCGACTCAGCCACGGCTGGATCGGCCCTTCGTGACGTGATCGACGACGGGCGGCCCGACCGCATTCATGAGCGAGGCAAACACCATGCACAGCTCCTAGCTGTCGACTCCCGGGCCCACTCCTGGCAGTGTGCCTCCTACTACCTGGCTCACGCTACTAGGTGATTCGCGCCACTACCGCCCCTTCCGTAGGAGGAACACATGACCACTGTCGCCAACCAGCTCAAGCTCAAGCTCGGGGTCGTGGGCAAGGGCGGCGTCGGCAAGACGACCGTCTCCGGGCTGATCGCTCGCGCGTACGCCGAGCGGGGCCGGCACGTCGTGGCGATCGACACCGACTCCAACCCCAACCTGGGCCTGTCGCTCGGCCTGTCGCTGGCAGAGACCGAGCTGGTCCCCGTCCTCCCACGGGCCACCATCGTCGGTTCCGGCGGGAACACCTCCGCCGCCGACCTGCTGACGGAGTACGGCCGACCGACGCCGGCGGGCCCCACCCTGCTGTCGGCCATCAAGGTGACCGAGGCCGGCGCAGGTTGCACCTGCAGTGGCCACGCGACCTTGCGCAGCCTGCTCGCCGACGCGCTCGAGGACGTCGAGCTCGCGCTGGTCGACATGGAGGCCGGCCTCGAGCACCTGAGCCGCTCCGGTGGCACGCTCGCGCACGCCGACGTGCTGCTCGTGGTCTGCGAGCCGACCCGCAAGTCGGTGCTGACGGCGTCCCGCACCGCGGCGCTCGCCGCCGAGCTGGGCATCCCCGAGGTGCTCGCGCTCGGTAACAAGGCACGCACGCCGGACGACGTCGCGTTCTTCCGCGACGCGCTGGCCGCTGAGGGCATCCCGCTGGCCGGCGTGCTGCCCTACGACCCCGAGGTCGCCTCGGCGGACCGGACCGGCGCCGTCGGCCTGACGCCGGTCGCACCGGACGTGCAGGTCGCCCTCGACGAGGTGTTGGACGCCCTCGACAAGGCGCACGCCCGCGCCCGCAGCTGACGGGAGAGCCTCAGGGACCGCCGCGGTCAGCCGGCCGCGGCGGTGCCCGGCTCGCTCGCCGCCGGGGCCCGGCGCTCAGCCGCCGTCGGCCGCCAGGCTCTCGGCGAGGGCGACCAGGACGCGCACACCGGGAGAGCCCGGCGCGGCGTCGAGCGGGGCGAGACCACGCCGCTCGGCGTCGACGATCGCCGGGTCGTCGGGGACGAGCACCGGCTCCAGGCCCGGGAAGGCCGCACGGACCCGCGCCTCGTCCTCCGCGTCGCGGACCCTGTTCGCCGTCACCACGACGCGTCCCAGATGTCCCTCGGCGACGAGATCGGCGGCCCGGCGGCCGACCTCCAGCGACTTGGCTGTCGGCTCGACCACCACCACGACGACGTCCACCGGCGCATCGAGGCGCATCACGGTGCCGATGCCGGCCTCGAAGTCGGCGATGACCACACGGTCCGGACGTGCCAGCTTCCCGAGCAACTGCTCAGGTGAGATGCCACATCATGGACAGCCTGGTTCGGGATTCTGGATCGCGGTGACGACCGCCAGCCGGACCCCGTCGGGGGCGTCGGCACCGAAGCGGTCCATCAGGTCGTCGGACGAGGTGGCGTGCTGCTCCTCACCCGCGTCGAGCGCATCGCGTACCGCGACCAGCTGCTCGGTGGCGTCCTCGCCGATTCCCAGGGAGATCCCGAGATTGGGATTGCTGTCGCAGTCCAGCGCGAGCGTCGTCCGGCCCGAGCGGGCGAACGTACGGGCGAGGATGGCGGAGGTCGTCGTCTTGCCCGATCCGCCCTTGCCGACCACGGCGACCTTCATACGCGCTCCGTCTCGTTCCTCAGGACCTCGAGAAGGGACCGTACCGCCGTCACGGTCCGTCCGTCGGGATCGTGGTCCAGGACCGCCCGGCCGAGACGATCCGCCTCGCCGACCGCATGATCGAACGGAACCGAGGCGATCACCTCGAGGCCGGTCCGGTCGGCAACCCGTGCGGCGTCCTGCGGCTCGCGGACCTTATTGGCGACCGCCACGACACGGGGAGCCTTGGCGCTCGCGGCGAGCTTGGCGAGCCGGCGACCCGTGAGCAGGGACGCGGGCGTCGGCTCGACGACGACCAGGAACGTCTGGGCGTAGCGGCCCCAGGTCAGGAACGGCTGACGGGTGCCGCCCGGCAGGTCGCCGACGATGCTCCAGCCGTCGCCGGGCAGGTCGTCCAGCACGCGCTGGAAACCGAAGTGCTGCCGCGGATTGGTCCACTTCGGCCCGCGGGCCTTGCCGAGCTGGAAGAAGTGCACGCCGTCGGGCGTGCGTACGGCGTACTGCTCGACCGCCTCCGGCCCGGTCAGCCCCTCGCGCAGCCGGTAGCGCCGGCGGCCCTGGTCGTCTTCGTACTCCTCGACGGCCTCGTCGGGCAGCCCCGCGTCGCTCTGCGGAGCCCCGAGGGAAAAGGCCATGCCCGGCATCGGGTCGGAGTCGATGGCGAGAACCCGCTCCTCCGTCCCGGCGAGCAACCGGGCGAAGGTGCCCGACAACGAGGACTTGCCCGCACCGCCCTTGCCCACGAATGCCAGTCGCATGGGCGGACTGTACGGCCGGCTCGGATTTTCTGTTTGCTACTGGCCCCACACATCTACCGAACGGGATTACAGTCGGAGGAACACTGACAAGGGAGCGCGACATGTGCCTCGGCATTCCGGGCCAGATCGTCGAGATCAACGACCCGGCACAGCAGCGCGCGAAGGTGGACGTCGAGGGCGTCCGCCGTGAGGTCTCGGTGTCCCTGATCGGGCTCGACGGCCCCGGGGGTGCGCAGGTCGGTGACTGGGTGCTCGTCCATGTCGGCTTCGCGATGGCCAAGATCGACGAGGCCGAGGCGCGCGAGACGCTCGACGCCCTCAAAGCGCTCGGCGACATGTACGAGCAGGAGATCAACGACTACTCGGCAGCGATCGAGGGCCTCGAAGGGACAGCGGTCGGCGCCGGCGGCCAGTCGTGAGTGTGGCCGAGGCTGCCGTCGCCACCGGGCTGTCGGGCGGCCTCGCCGACGATCTCGCGGCGGCCTCGCTCGCGCTCGCGCGGCGGCTGTCGGCGGGCGGCACCCTCTGGTGCGCGTCACCGGCCTGGCCGCACCACGCGCAGCACGTCGCGGTGGAGTTCGTGCACCCGGTCATCGTCGGCAAGCCGGCGCTGGCCTCGGTGGCGCTCTCGTCGCACCAGCTGATCCCGACCGCGCGCGCCAACCTGAGCAGCGGCGACGTGCTCCTGGTCATCGCCACGGCGCAGGACCCGGTGGCCCGCGAGCTCGTCCGCCGGGCCCCGGTCTGGGGTGCGGCCACGCTGTGGATCGGCGCGGGAGAGCGACCGGAGGCGGGCGCGGCCGACCACGTCCTGTGGCTGCCCGACGACCAGACGGCCGCCCACGACGGCAGCTTCATCCTGCTCTATCACCTGCTGTGGGAGCTGTCCCACGTCTGCCTCGAGCATGCGGGGCTGCTCGTGCCGCCCGCCGACTGCGACGGCCCGGTGTGCATCACCTGCTCCGACGAAGGGCGCCTCGCGGAAGTCGTCAGTGCGTCGGGCTCCACGGCGCGGGTGCGCACCGCCGACGGGCTCGAGGACGTCGACCTCTCGCTCGTGGGAGCGGCAGCACCCGATGACCTGCTCGTGGTGCACGCCGGCATGGCCATCACCAGCCTGGCGGGCCCGTCATGAGCTTCCTGTACCCGATGCTCGACACGGACGAGCGTGACGCCACGGCCCTGCTCGCCGACCTCGCCCGTTCGGCGCAGGCCAAGACGCTGGAGAGCGCGCAGGCACGCATCCGTACCGTGGTCGAGCTGGGACCGGTGCTCGACGCCGCTGCGGACGCCATGGCCGCGGCCTTCGCCGCCGGCGGGCGACTGTTCTGCTTCGGCAACGGCGGCTCGGCCACCGACGCCGCGGGCATGTCGGCGCTGTTCGTCTCCCCGACGACCGGCCGGTCGCTGCCCGCGCGGTCCCTGGCGGCCGACCCGGCGGTGCTGACGGCATTGTCCAACGACGTCGGCGTCGAGGTGGTGTTCGCCCGCCAGCTCATGGCGCACGGCCGGGCCGGCGACATCGCGCTGGGGCTGTCCACCAGCGGCGGGTCTGCGAACGTGCTGCGCGCCTTCGCACAGGCCCGTCGAGCCGGGATGCTGACCGTCGGGCTGGCCGGCTACGGCGGCGGGGCCATGGGTACCTGCGCCGATCTCCAGCACTGTCTCGCTGTCGAGGGGCAGAGTGTGCACCGGACGCAGGAGGCGCAGTCGGCGCTCGCCCATGCGCTCTGGCAGCGAGTCCAGGATCGTCTCGAGCCCCAGGAGGGCCTGTGAAGTACGTCGACGAGTACCGCGATCCTGCGGCCGCGCGCGTCGCGGTCCGCCGCATCACCGAGCTGGCCGAGGGCGGCCGAGGCGGCGTGCCGTACGCCTTCATGGAGGTGTGCGGCGGTCATACGCACACCATCTACCGACACGGCATCGAGCAGCTGCTCCCCGACACCGTGGAGCTGGTGCACGGGCCCGGCTGTCCGGTCTGCGTGATCCCGATGGGGCGCGTGGACGACGCGATCGCGCTGGCCGAGCGACCCGACATGATCTTCACGTCCTTCGGCGACATGCTGCGAGTGCCCGGTAGCACCTCCAGCCTGCTCGAGGCCAAGGCCCGCGGCGCCGACGTGCGCATGGTCTACAGCCCGCTCGACGCGCTGAAGCTGGCCCTGGCCAACCCGGACAAGCAGGTGGTGTTCTTCGCCGTCGGCTTCGAGACGACTGCGCCGTCGACCGCTGTGACGTTGCTGCGGGCGCGCGAGCTGGGAGTGCAGAACTTCAGCGTCTTCTCCAACCACGTGACGATCGTGCCGCCGCTCAAGGCCATTCTGAACTCGCCGGACCTGCGCCTGGACGGCTTCCTCGGCCCGGGCCACGTCAGTACCGTGATCGGCAACCGGCCGTACGACTTCGTCCCGCAGCGGTACGGCCTGCCGCTGGTCACCGCCGGTTTCGAACCGCTCGACATCCTGCAGGCCGTAGTCATGCTGCTGCAGCAGTACGCCGACGGCCGGTGTGAGGTGGAGAATCAGTACAACCGGGTCGTCACCGATGAGGGCAACCCGATTGCGCTCCGGATCCTGGAGCAGGTCTTCACCCTGCGGCCGCACTTCGAGTGGCGCGGCCTGGGCTTCATCGCCCAGAGCGCGCTGGCTCTGAACGACGACTTTGCGGCGTACGACGCGGAGCGGCTGTTCGAGGTGCCCGGCGTGCGGGTGGCCGACCCGAAGTCCTGCCAGTGCGGTGAGGTGCTCAAGGGCGTCATCAAGCCCTGGGAGTGCAAGGTCTTCGGCACGGCGTGCACGCCCGAGACACCCATCGGCACCTGCATGGTCTCCTCCGAGGGCGCCTGCGCGGCCTACTACACCTTCGGCCGGTTGCACAGCACGGCCGCGGGTCTCGCCGCGGCGGCGGTGTGACGGCGCCGACCGCGGACGGCCGCCAGGAGCTGGTGCTCGAGCGGGTCGAGTCCTTCCGTCGGCGCCGCCCTCGGTTGACCGACGATGTCGTCACGCTCGCGCACGGCGCCGGGGGAAAGGCGTCCGCGGCCCTGATCGACGCGGTCTTCCTCGAGGCGTTTCGCAACGAGCAGCTCGAGCAGCTGGGCGACGGGGCGCTGCTCGTGACGCCGTCCGGGGACCGCATGGCGTTCTCCACCGACTCCTACGTCGTGAAGCCCCGCCGGTTCCCCGGCGGCTCGATCGGCCATCTGGCCGTGCACGGGACGGTCAACGACCTGGCGATGTGCGGTGCCCGCCCGATGTGGCTGTCGGCGGCGTTCGTGATCGAGGAGGGCTTCCCGGTCGAGGAGCTCAAGGCGATCGTCGCGGACATGGCGGAGGCCGCGGCGAAGGCCGGCGTCACGATCGTCACCGGTGACACCAAGGTGGTGGACACCGGTGCTGCCGACGGCCTCTACATCACCACGGCCGGTGTGGGGATGATCCCGGCGGAGCGCCAGCTGGGCGCGCAGCTGGTGCGCCCGGGTGACGCGGTGTTGGTGAGCGGGACGCTCGCCGACCACGGGGTCGCGGTCATGCTCGCGCGCGGGGACCTCGACCTCGAGGCCGACGTCGAGTCCGACACGGCGCCACTCGGTGAGCTGGTCGAGCTCCTGCTGGCCGCAGCGCCGGACACCCGCTGGCTACGAGACCCCACCCGGGGCGGTGTCGGGACGGTGTGCAACGAGCTGGCGGCCGATGCCGAGGTCGCGGTGGTGCTTCAGGAGGCCGCCCTGCCGCTGCGCCGCCCGGTGGTCGGCGCCTGCGACCTGCTCGGGATCGACCCGCTCTATGTCGCGAACGAAGGCAAGCTCGTCGCCGTCGTGCCGGCCGACCAGGCGCAGGCCGCGGTGGCCGCGATGCGGCAGCACCCGCTGGGCGCCGACGCTGCCGTCATCGGCCGGATCGCGGCGGAGCCGGAACGGATCGTGCTGCTGGAGACCGCCTTCGGTGGCACCCGGATCGTCGACATGCTCGTCGGCGACCCGCTCCCGCGCATCTGCTGACCGTGCCCCTGCCCGCCGTCGAGCGTCGGCGCCTTTCTGTCCGGGGCACGGTGCAGGGTGTCGGTTTCCGCCCGTTCGTCTACCGGCGGGCGGTCGAGCTCGGCCTGGCCGGGTGGGTCGGCAACGACGGACAGGGCGTCGTTCTGGAGGTCGAGGGTCCGGCCGCGGCGCTGGACCTGCTGCAGCGCGCGCTGGAGACCGATCCGCCTGCACTGGCCGCCGTCGAGGCCGTCGACGCCGCCGTGCTCCCCCCACAGGGCGGGACCGGTTTCACCATCGTCGCCAGCACGCCGGGGGACGCGACCGACGTGCGGGTCAGCGCCGACGTCGCGCCCTGCGCGGCCTGTCTGGCGGAGTTGGCCGATCCGGCCGACCGGCGCTTCGGCTATCCCTTCACCAACTGCACCGACTGCGGCCCGCGCTACACGATCGTCCGGTCGGTCCCGTACGACCGCCCGGCGACCACGATGGCGTCCTTCGCGATGTGCGCCCGGTGCCAGGCGGAGTACGACGACCCGGCGGACCGGCGCTTCCATGCCCAGCCGAACGCCTGCCCCGTCTGCGGGCCGCGGCTGACCTGGTCCAGCGGCGGAGCGGAGCTGGACGGACCGGCTGCGCTGGATGCCGCCGTGGCCTGCCTGACCGGCGGCGGCATCGTCGCGGTGAAGGGCATCGGCGGCTACCACCTGGCCTGCGACGCCACCGACGAGGCCGCGGTGCAGGCGCTGCGGCAGCGCAAGCGGCGGGACGAGAAGCCGTTCGCGGTCATGGTCGGCGACCTGGCCGGCGCGCAGCAACTGTGCCGGTTGGACGCCGTGGCCCGGGCGGCCCTGGTGTCCTCGCGGCGCCCGATCGTCCTCGCGCCCCGTATTCCGGCGGCCGGTCTCGCGGCGGCGGTGGCTCCCGGGCTGCCCGACCTGGGCGTGATGCTGCCCTCCAGCCCGCTCCACGAGCTGCTGCTCGGCGCCGCCCGGCGGCCGCTGGTCATGACGAGCGGGAACCAGAGCGACGAGCCGGTCGTCCACCGCGACGACGAGGCCCACGACCGGCTCGGCCCGATGACCGACGGGCTGCTGTCGCACGACCGGGAGATCCACGTCCGGGTCGACGACTCGATCCTGCGCAGCCTGCCGGGCGAGCGGGTGCAGATGGTGCGGCGCGCGCGGGGCTGGGTCCCGCAGCCGCTACGCCTGCCGGTCGAGGCTGCCCGCCCCGTGCTCGCGGTGGGGGCCCAGCTCAAGAACACCGTCGCGCTCGCGCGCGGCCGCTCGCTCGTGCTCAGCCAGCACCTGGGTGACCTCGACGAGTGGGCTGCGTACACCGCCTTCGTCGCCGCCGTCGAGCACCTCGTCTCGCTCAGCGGGGTGCTGCCGGCGGTGGTCGCGCACGACCTGCACCCGGACTACCGGTCGACGGCCTGGGCCGCCGAGAGCGGGTTGCCGCTGCTGGGCGTGCAGCACCACCACGCGCACATCGCGGCCTGCCTGACCGAGCACGGGGTGATCTCGCCTGTCCTCGGGATCGCTTTCGACGGCGTGGGTCTGGGGACCGACGGGACGCTGTGGGGCGGGGAGTTCCTGCTCGCCGACCTGACCGGTTTCACCCGGGTCGGCCATCTCGCCACCGTCGCGTTGCCGGGCGGTGATGCGGCCGTCCGCGAGCCGTGGCGGATGGCGCTGGCATGGCTGCACCGCAGCCTGGGAGCCGACGTCGCCGCCGAGCACGGCCCGCGCCTGGACGAGCGGTGGGCATCCGTCCTGTCGGTGGTGGCGTCCGGTCGCGCACCGGAGACCTCGAGCGCGGGCCGGCTCTTCGACGCGGTCGCGGCCCTGCTGGGGCTGCGTACCTGCGTGACGTATGAAGGACAGGCTGCGGTCGACCTCGAGGCGGTGGCGCGGACAGCCGATCCGGGATCGGTGCCGCAGTACGAGTTCGACATCCGCGACGCCACGCTCGACCCGGCGCCGATGCTCGCCGCGCTGCTCGGGGACCGGCGGCGAGGTCTCCCGGTGGAGGTGATGGCTGCCGGATTCCACCGCGGCCTGGCCGAGGGTGCCGCCGCGCTGGCCGTCGCGCAGGCCGCGCAGGCCGGTGTCGACACCGTGGCCCTGAGCGGGGGCGTCTTCCAGAACGTCCTGCTGAGCGACCTGCTGGCCACCCGGCTGCGCAGCGCCGGGCTGCGGGTCCTGCAGCACGAGCAGCTGTCGCCCAACGACGGGTCGATCAGCGTCGGTCAGGCTGCCGTCGCGGCCGCGACGCCGGCCTGAGACGCTTCAGGCGTGGTGGACATCTCGATCGAGCTGGTGCCGGACCCCGAGCAGGACGCCGCCGCGCGCCGCGCTGCCCTCGCGCTGCTGACGGCGATGTACGCCGATGCCGGCGCTGACGGCCTGCGGGCCGTCTCGGGGGTGGCGCTGAACGACCTGCTGGCCCGCGTGGTCGGCGGCATCGGCCACGTACGCGAGGAGTCGGTCCCGGCGCTGACGGTGATGCTGGAGGTCGTCGGCCGGCAGTTCACTGCGTTCGCCGCCGTCACCGCCGCGGTGGCTGCCGAGGCCTTCGCCGCCGGGCAGCGTGACCCGCACGCCGACGAGCCGGACCACGGCGAACTGCTGCGTGCGGTCAGCCAGCTGATCGAGGAGCTCGGCGGCTGAGCCACCTCGGTTGGAGGCGACAGGCCCGCACTAGCTCGCCAGGGCGTCCGGGCGCAGGTCCTGAAGAAGTCCGAGGGCCTCCAGCAGGTAGCGCGCGTCCTCGGCGTCGGTGGCGTAGTTGCAGGCCGTGAGCGCCGCGGCGCGCAGGTTCGCCGGGGTCAGACCCGTCGCCGGGTCGAGGATGTCGGTGCCGTCGTGGGTCATGGTGTCTCTCCGTCGAGGTCAAGTTGTCGGTGCAACAACGCGGTCGGCCGGCGGCATTCCCGGCGGGTACGCCGGCGGCCGCCGCGAGGAGCAGGGCCGCAGCAGGCTCATCAGCCCGGGGGGCTACGAGTGGACCCGGACCTGGATGCGCTCGCCGACGGTCGCCACGTCGTACGACCGTTGCGGTGAGGTGGCGGGCCCCCGAGCGACGCTGCCGTCCGCGAGCCGGAAGCGGCTGCCGTGCCAGGGGCACTCGAGGCAGGTGTCACCGCCCGCCTGGACCAAGGTGCCGTCCTCGAGCGGTGCACCCCAGTGGCCGCACGTCGCGCCGAGGGCGTGCAGCCGGCCGCCGGAGCGGACCAGCACGACCTGCTGACCCTGCACCTCGACGCGGTACGGACGACCGTCGACGAGGTCGGCCGCCGCCGCGGCGTCCGTCCAGTCGCGCGGCTCGACCTGCTCGTCGGCGTTGCGGTTGACCCCCACGCCCTGCGCGTAGGACAGGTGGCCGCCCAGATAGCCGCCGACAACCAGGCCGGCCGTGCCGGCCAGCGCGAGCCGGCGGCCCGCGGCGTGGTCGCCCCGGCGCCGCGCCAGCCAGCTGGCGGCGTACAGCACCGTGGTGGCGGTGTTGGCCGCCGCGTGGACGAGGCCGACCCGCTTGGGCCGCTTGGCGCTGCCCAGCTCGGACCAGTCCGCCAGCCCGGAGGCGGCGGTGGGCGCGACGGCCAGCACACCCGCCCCGACCAGCCGGCGGGCGGCGTCGCGCCCGCCCTCACCGGCGGTCAGGTCGAGCAGCACGGCGCCGGACCACAGGCCGATCGGGCCGGCGATGAGCAGCGGGTGCAGCTGGTGGCCCAGCCAGGTGCCGTGCAGCGCGTCCTTGACCCGGCCGCGGGGGAGCGCCGCGTGCACGACGCCCGCGACGCTTTCGACCACCGGGTCCAGAACCTTGGCCTGCTCGAGCCTGCCGGTCAGCGTCGACCAGAACACGGTGCCTCCTCGGGGTCGTCCCACCACAGGACGTGGCCCCCGCGGCCGGCCCGCAAACTCCTCCGCACGCTCCCGAGGGGCCCGTGTCGCTGGGCGAGCCGGCGCCGGCGCCGGCCGCTCGGTGTCAGGCCCGCGGGACCAGCGCGTCGAGCACCTCGGCGTCGTCGGCGGTCACCGGCACCTGCCTGCGGCGGAACAGCCAGGCGACGCCGTGGACGGCGACCGCGGCGTAGCCCCAGCCGACGAAGGCGTCGACGACGTAGTGCTCGCCGGCGTAGGTCAGCGTGAAGGTCATGGCGAGGACGTACAGGACCAGCAGCACGCGGGTGCGGACTCGGACGAGCCGCCAGCTGAACAGCAGCACCATGACCGGCACGCCCGAGTGCAGCGAGGGGATGGCCGCGACGCCGTTGGCGTACGCCTCGCCGCGCGCCACGGCGTTGCGGACCTCCCCGATGCCGGTCGCCCGCAGCGTGTCGCCCACCACCCGCGCGACCTCCGGCAGGTAGCCGTTGAGCCCGGCCATCCACGGCGGAGCGGCCGGGAACACCACGTAGGTCGCCAGGGTGATCAGCGTCAGCGCGACCAGGGTCCACACGTAGCGGCGGAACAGGTGGTAACGGGTGACCCACAGCGCGACGGCCAATGCCATCGGCACGACGAAGTGCGACATGTAGACCGGGACGATCAGCACGTCGTACCACCGGACATCACCCGCGACGTGCAGCCGGTCCTGCAGCCAGACGGTCGGCACGGGGCCTCCGGTCAGCCAGCCGAACAGCACCTCGTCGGCCCGCAACTGCGGCAGCACGTGGGCATGATCGGTGCCCGCAGCGCCCGCCTTGCCGTTCTGCAGCGCGGGCAGGTCGACCAGCCGGCCGCCGACCTCGTCGGCGACGCCGCGCAGCAGGTCGTAGAGGAACAGCACGCCGATCAGCGGCAGCCAGTCCCGGGCGACCGACCGGCGCCAGATCGGCCACTCGCCGCCACAGGCGGCCAGCAGCAGGAGCAGCACCCAGCCGGTGACCACCTCACGGCCGGTCGGGAAACCGAACGGCAGCGAGACCAGGACGAACAGCGCGCCGACGCCGAGGAACCACGTCCTGCGGCGCGCCTTCGCCTGCGGCGAGATCGCCTGCCACGGGGAGAGCACCCGCAGCCGCCCCGCGGACCCGCCCGTGTCCGTCACGCGTCCTCCTGTCGTGCTCGAGCCTACGGGCGGCGCTTCCCCCGGTGATCCACGCGCATCTCGAGGTGGATCCAGGTGCGACAACCGCCTCGAACTCCCCGTGGATCAAGAAGGCCTGACCGGCGCCGCGTAGGATCGGCGCACATGACGACCGAGACGGCGCCCGAACGCCAGGCGTACGACCCGCACGCCGTACAGGACCGCTGGCTGCCGGTGTGGGACCGCCTCGACCTCTACCGCGCCGGCCGGATGGCCGAGAAGGCGGGGACAGCCGCGCCCAAGAAGTACGTGCTCGACATGTTCCCCTACCCGAGCGGCGACCTGCACATGGGTCACGCGGAGGCCTACGGCCTGTGCGACGTATTGGCGCGCTACTGGATGCGCCGCGGCTTCGACGTGCTGCACCCGATCGGCTGGGACTCCTTCGGCCTGCCCGCCGAGAACGCCGCCATCAAGCGGGACGAGCACCCGGCCACCTACACGTACGGCAACATCGAGACGCAGGCGGCGTCGTTCCGGCGGTACGCGATCTCCTTCGACTGGTCGCGCCGGCTGCACACCAGCGACCCGGAGTACTACCGCTGGACGCAGTGGCTGTTCCTGCGTTTCCGCGAGCGCGGCCTGGCGTACCGGAAGTCCTCGGCGGTGAACTGGTGCCCGGTGGACCAGACGGTGCTCGCCAACGAGCAGGTGGTGCAGGGGGCCTGCGAGCGGTGCGGCGCGCAGGTCACCAAGCGCGAGCTGACCCAGTGGTTCTTCAAGGTCACCGAGTACGCCGACCGGCTGCTGGCGGACATGGAGTCGCTGCGCGGTTCCTGGCCGGAGCGCGTGCTGCTGATGCAGAAGAACTGGATCGGCCGGTCGCAGGGCGCCCACGTGGAGTTCCTGGTCGGTCGGGCCGACCGGGAGGGCGCAGCCGGCGACACGAGCGTGACCGTGTTCACCACCCGACCGGACACGCTGTACGGCGCGACCTTCTTCGTCGTCGCGGCCGACGCGCCGCTGGCGCTGGAGCTGTGCGCGCCGGCGCAGCGGGAGGCGCTGGAGGCCTACCGCGAGCAGGTCCGCACGCTCTCCGACATCGACCGGCAGTCCACCGACCGGCCCAAGACCGGCGTCGACCTCGGTGTGACCGCCCTGAACCCGGTGACCGGCGAGCAGATCCCGGTGTACGCGGCGGACTACGTGCTGGCCGACTACGGCACCGGCGCCATCATGGCGGTGCCTGCACACGACCAGCGCGACCTCGACTTCGCCCGCGCCTTCGGGCTGCCGGTGCGGGTCGTCGTCGACACCGGCGACGCGGATCCGGCTGCGACCGGAGTCGCGACCGTGGGTGACGGCGTGCTGGTGAACAGCGGCCCGTACGACGGGCTGCGCAAGGACGAGGCGATCGCGCGGATCGTCGCCGACCTCGAGGCGCGCGGCGGTGGCAGGGGAGCCGTCAACTACCGGCTGCGCGACTGGCTGCTGTCGCGGCAGCGGTTCTGGGGGACGCCGATCCCGATCGTGCACTGCCAGGCGTGCGGCGAGGTGCCGGTGCCGGACGACCAGCTGCCGGTGCGGCTTCCCGACCTGCGCGGCGCGGCGCTCAAGCCGGCCGGCACCTCGCCATTGGGGGCGGCCGAGGAGTGGGTGAACGTGCCGTGCCCGTCGTGCGGCGGTGCGGCCCGGCGTGACACCGACACGATGGACACCTTCGTCGACTCCTCCTGGTACTACCTGCGCTACTGCTCACCGGATCACCAGGACGGCCCATTCGACCCGGCGGCCGTGCGCGAGTGGATGCCGGTCGCGCAGTACGTCGGCGGGGTCGAGCACGCGATCCTGCACCTGCTCTACAGCCGCTTCTTCATGAAGGTGCTGCACGACATGGGCATGGTCGACGGCGTGGAGCCGTTCGCTGCGCTGATGAACCAGGGGCAGGTCATCAACCAGGGCAAGGCCATGAGCAAGTCGCTCGGCAACGGTGTCGACCTGGGCCAGGAGCTGACGACGTACGGCGTGGACGCGGTGCGCCTGACGGTCGTGTTCGCCGGCCCGCCGGAGGACGACATCGACTGGGCCGACGTGTCGCCGTCCGGCTCGGTGAAGTACCTGGCCCGGGTGGCGCGGCTCGCCGAGGACGTGGCGCTGCTGAGCGGCGGCGGTCGCGACGAGGCGGTCGACCGGGTGGTGGCCCGGACCGTCGACGAGGTGACCCGGCTCGTGGAGGCGCAGCGGCTCAACGTCTGCATCGCCCGGCTGATGGAGCTGACCAACGCGCTGCGCAAGGCGGCGGATACGCCGACGCCGGCCGTGGCCTCGCTGCGGGACGGTGCCGAGGCGCTCGCGGTGATGCTCGGCTGCTTCGCGCCCTACACCGCCGAGGAGGTGTGGTCGCGGCTGGGGCACGACGTGGAGGCGGGGGACTCGGTGCACGACTCCCGCTGGCCGACCGCCGACCCGGTGCTGCTGGTCGAGCAGTCCGTGACCTGTGTCGTGCAGGTCGCCGGCAAGCTGCGCGACCGGCTGGAGGTCGCGCCGGACATCTCCGAGGACGACCTGCGCGCGCTGGCGCTCGCGTCCGACGGCGTCGTCAAGGCGCTCGAGGGCCGGGAGGTCCGCACGGTGATCGTGCGGGCGCCGAGGCTGGTCAACGTGGTGCCGAGCTGACCCTGCCGCCGGAGCCTGCGCGCGGCCTCTAGCCTGCGCTTCATGAGCACGGTCGCGGTGGTCACCGACAGCACGGCCTACCTGCCGGAGGGCGTGGCCGAGGAGTACGACGTCGGGGTGGTGCCGCTGCACGTCGTGCTCGGCAGCCGTACCGGTACGGAGGGGGATCAGGTCTCGCCCGGCGACGTCGCCTCGGCGCTGGCCGAGCGGCGGCTGCAGGTGTCGACGTCACGGCCGACGCCGGGCGAGTTCGCGACGGCCTACCGTGCCGCCGGCTCCGCCTGTGTGGTGTCGGTGCACCTGTCCGCCGAGCTGTCGGGGACCTGTGACGCGGCGGCGGTGGCCGCGGCCGAGGTGGCGCCGGAGGGGATCGAGGTACGGGTCGTCGACAGCCTGTCCATCGCGATGGGGCTGGGCTTCTCGGTGCTGGCCGCCGCTCGCGCGGCCCAGGGGGGCGCCGGTGTCGACGAGGTCGAGGCGAGCGCGCGCAGGACCGCCGGCAGGACCGACACGCTGTTCTACGTGGACACTCTCGAGCACCTGCGGCGGGGCGGCCGGATCGGTGCGGCGGCGGCGCTGCTGGGGACCGCGCTGTCGGTGAAGCCGCTGCTGCATGTCAGTGGCGGCCGGATCGCGCCGCTGGAGAAGGTGCGTACGGCGTCGAAGGCGCTGGCGCGGCTCGAGGAGCTCGCGGTCGGACGAGCCGGTCCTGGACCGGTCGACCTGGCGGTGCACCACCTGGCTGCGGCCGACAAGGCGGCAGCACTGGCCGATCGCCTGCGTGCGCGGATCCCGCAGGTCGGCGAGCTCCACGTCTCGCAGGTCGGCGCTGTCGTCGGGGCGCATGTCGGGCCGGGTCTGCTCGGAGTGGTCGTCGCGCGCCGATGAGCGGCACCGAGGTCCTGGCGCTGCTCGTCGGCTACGCCGTCGGGGCGGTGTCCCCTGCCACCCTGCTCGCCAGCCGGCGCGGCGTCGACCTGCGTAGCGTCGGCTCCGGCAACCCGGGCGCCACCAACGCCGGCCGTGCCCTGGGACGGCGTACGGGGATGGTCGTCGCGCTGCTCGACGTGGCCAAGGGTGCGTTGCCCGCGGCGGGATTCGGGGCGATCGACCACCGGGCGGGACTGATCGCGGGTCTGGCGGCGGTGCTGGGTCACGTGACCTCGCCGTTCCTGCGCGGGCGCGGCGGCAGAGGCGTGGCGACGGCGGCCGGCGCGATCCTCGGCTCGCATCCACTCTGGGCGCCGGTCGTGCTGCTGGTCTGGGTGGTCGTGCTGGCCGCCTCCCGCTGGATGACTCTGGCGTCGGTGTGCGCCGCCTTGGCCGTTCTGCTGGTGGCGGTGGTCGTCCGGGTGGACGTGCTGTGGGCTGCGGGGCTGGCCGCCATCATCCTGGTCCGCCACCAGCCGAACGTCCGTCGCCGGCTCGAGTCGCGCCGGGTGCCCCGGGTCGAGCCCTGATCCACAGGCCCACGGTCCTCCACAGATGGGTCGGGCCGCGGCTGTCGGGGCGCCGGGCTGCCTACCGTCCCGGACGTGCTGCTGCGCTCTCGCCCCGACGGCTCGGCCGCTGCCGCCCGGGTGGCAGCGCTGCTGCCCGAGACCGATCGGGGTTGGCTGCCTCCGGACGAGGGGGACGACGTCGTTCCGGACCCGGCCGGGGACCTGCGTGACACGGACCCGGCCGGGGACCTGCGCGAGCTGGACCCGGCCGGCGACCTGCCCGACGAGCAGCTCGACGGCGGCGAGCGGTCCTGGGCGGCCCGTCCTCCCGGGGCCCACCTGCTCGACGGCCCTCGCTGGCGGCTGGACCCGGGCCGCCGCGGGACCGTGGCGCTGCTGCTCGTGGCGCTGCTGGCGGCGTCGGGGGCGGGAGCGGTGGTGCTGCGCGGGCGGCCGCAGGAGGTGGTCGTGCCGGTGGTCGAGGCGGCCGGCGTGCCGCTGCCGGGCACCTCGGTCGAGCCGTCGGCCCACCCGGATGGCGAGGTGGTGGTCGCGGTGGCGGGCAAGGTCCGCTCGCCGGGGCTGGTGCGGCTGCCGGTCGGTAGTCGCGTCGACGACGCGGTACGGGCGGCGGGTGGCGTCGTGCCCGGTTCCGACGCCGGGCTGCTGAACCTCGCCCGCAGGTTGGTCGACGGTGAGCAGGTGCTGGTCGGCGTCGAGCCGCCCCCGGGTGCCGCGCCTCCTGGTGGGGGCGGTGCCGCCGCCGGGGCCCTGCTCGACCTCAACGCGGCGAGCGCCTCCGATCTCGACGCGCTGCCCGGCATCGGCCCGGTGCTGGCCCAGCGCATCGTCGACTGGCGCACCCAGAACGGCCGCTACGCCAGCGTCGACCAGCTGCGTGAGGTGACCGGCATCGGCGAGGCGAAGTACGAGGACCTGCGCGCGAAGGTCACCGTCTGAACGCTCGTGCGCCGCGGGACCGGCCCGGCCGCGTGCGCGCGTCGTACCGCGTTACCGTGCCAGCACCGGAGGGGCCGCCGCAGCGGGAGGAGCAGCGAGTGAGGATCGCGCTGTTGGTCACCTGCCTGGTCGACACGCTCTACCCCGACGTCGGACGGGCCACCGTCACGCTGCTCGAGCGGCTCGGTCACGAGGTGGTCTTTCCCGACCGGCAGACCTGCTGCGGGCAGATGCACGTCAACAGCGGTTACCAGCGCGACGCGCTGCCCCTGGTGCGTCACCACGTGGAGGTCTTCGAGCCGTACGACGTGGTGGTCGCGCCGTCCGGGTCCTGTGTCGGCAGCGTCCGTCACCAGCACGCCATGGTGGCCCGCAGGGCAGGTGACGACCGGCTGGCCGCGCGGGCGGAAGCGGTGGCCGGGCGGATCTACGAGCTGTCCGAGCTGCTGGTCGACGTGCTCGGTGTCGAGGACGTCGGGGCGGCCTACCCGCACCGCGTCACCTACCACCCGACCTGCCACTCGCTGCGGCTGCTGCGCGTCGGCGACAAGCTCCTGCGGCTGCTGCGTCACGTGCGCGGCCTGGACCTGGTCGAGCTGCCGGAGGCCGACCAGTGCTGCGGCTTCGGCGGTACCTTCGCCCTCAAGAACGCCGACACCTCCACCGCCATGCTGGCCGACAAGATGCGGCACGTGCTGTCCACCGGTGCCGAGGCCTGCACGGCCGGGGACTCGTCCTGCCTCATGCACATCGGCGGGGGGCTCGCCCGGCTGCGGTCCGGCACGCGCACCGTCCACCTGGCCGAGATCCTGGCCGCGACCGAGCAGCCCGCATGACCACCGTCCACCTCGGCATGCCGCTCGTGCGGGCTCCTCGCGGGGTGGGCATGCTGCGCGAGCAGGAGCCGTTCCCCGCTGCGGCCCGCCGGGCGCTCGCCGACCCGCAGCTGCGGGCCAACATCCGCCGGGCCACCGGGACCATCCGGGACAAGCGCCAGCGGATGGTCGACGAGGTGCCCGACTGGGAGCAGCTGCGTGATGCCGGCTCGGCCCTGAAGGCGGCCACGATGGCCCGCCTGCCCGAGCTGCTCGTGCAGCTGGAGGAGCAGGTGACCGCCCGCGGCGGGACGGTCCACTGGGCCCGCGACGCGCACGAGGCCAACCGGATCGTCACCTCGCTGGTGCAGGCCACCGGGGCCGACGAGGTGGTGAAGGTCAAGTCGATGGCGACCGTGGAGATCGGGCTCAACCAGGCCCTGGAGGCGGCCGGGATCGCCGCGTGGGAGACCGACCTCGCCGAGCTGATCGTCCAGCTGGGTCGCGACCGGCCCAGCCACATCCTGGTCCCGGCGATCCACCGCAACCGGGCCGAGATCCGCGAGATCTTCCGGCGCGAGATGCCTGGCCTGGGCACCGAGGTGCCGGCCGACCTGAGCGATGTCCCGGCCGAGCTGGCGGCCCTCTCGCGGCGGCACCTGCGCGCGAAGTTCCTGTCCGCCCGGGTCGCCGTCAGCGGCGCCAACTTCGCGGTCGCGGAGACCGGCACTCTCGCGGTGGTGGAGTCGGAGGGCAACGGGCGGATGTGCCTGACGCTGCCGCAGACGCTCATCACGGTGATGGGCATCGAGAAGCTGGTGCCGACCTGGCGTGACCTCGAGGTCTTCCTGCAGCTGCTGCCGCGCTCCTCCACCGGCGAGCGGATGAACCCGTACACCTCGACCTGGACCGGCGTCACTCCCGGCGACGGCCCGCAGGAGCTGCACCTGGTGCTGCTGGACAACGGCCGCAGCGCGACGCTCGCCGACGAGGTCGGTCGCTCCGCGCTGCACTGCATCCGCTGCTCGGCCTGCCTGAACGTCTGCCCGGTCTACGAGCGGACCGGGGGACACGCGTACGGCTCGGTCTATCCCGGACCGATCGGCGCGGTGCTGTCGCCGCAGCTGACCGGGGTGCAGGACAACGCCTCGCTGCCCTACGCCTCCAGCCTCTGCGGCGCCTGCTTCGACGCCTGCCCCGTCAAGATCGACATCCCGCGGCTGCTGGTCGAGCTCCGGGCGCAGCACGTCGAGGCGCGGGCCGAGGAGCACCCGGTCCCGTCGGCCGAGGCGGTGGCGATGGCCGCGGCGGCCTGGACGATGGCCCGATCGAAGCGGTGGGTACGCGCGCAGCGCGCCAGCCGCATCGGGCGGCTGCTGGCCCGCCGGTCCGGGCGGCTGCCGGCCCTGCCCTTCCCCCTCGCGAGGTGGACCTCGAGCCGTGAGCTGCCCGTACCGCCGGAGGAGACCTTCCGCGACTGGTGGGCCCGGGAGCGCGGATGAGCGCCCGCGAACAGGTGCTGGCCCGGGTGCGCAGCGCGCTCGGCGCCGACCCCGAGGTGCCGTCGGTGCCGCGGGACTACCGGCCCGCCGGCGACCACCTCCCCGGCGCTGCCGAGCTGGTCGAGCTGCTGGAGGACCGGCTGCGTGACTACCGTGCCGGCGTGCGGCGGGCCTCCCGTGAGGCCGTTCCGCAGGCCGTCGCGGCGGCACTGGCCGAGCACGGGTCGCCGTCGGTGGTCGTGCCGCCGGGCCTTCCTGCCGACTGGGTCCCGGGGGCTGTCGTGGACGACCCGCCACTGGACGTGCAGGCCCTGGACCGGACCGGGGCCGTGGTCACGGCCTGCGCCGTGGCGATCGCCGAGACCGGCACGCTGGTGCTGGACGGCTCGCCCGACCAGGGCCGGCGCGCCGTGACGCTGGTGCCTGACCTGCACGTCTGCGTCGTGCCGGTCGGGCAGATCGTCGGCACCGTCCCGGAGGCGCTGGCGCGGCTGGACCCGCTGCGCCCGCTGACCTTTGTCAGCGGGCCGTCGGCGACCAGTGACATCGAGCTGGAGCGGGTCGAGGGTGTGCACGGCCCCCGCCGGCTCGAAGTGGTGGTCGTGGAGGACTGAGGCTCGGTTCTCAGTCGCGGTCCGGGTTCTTGCCCGGATCCGGCACCAGGTCGGTGTGCTCGCTGTCGGTGTGCTGCCGGCCGTCGCCGGTGTCCGGGCCGGCCGAGCCGGCGCCCACCAGCTCGGGGTTGGGCCGTCCGGGCGAGCGCCGCATGCCGACGATCAGCCCGGCGATCGCGCCCAGCAGGACCAGCAGCCACAGCGTGCTGAGGTTCACCCCGAGGCCGTAGATCGCCACCAGGGACAACCCTCCTGCCAGCAGGCAGTAGTAGATCGTCGGCAGCACCGTCTTGCGGATGAGGTCACCCTCGCGGCCGATCAGACCGACCGTGGCCGAGGCCGCCACGATGTTGTGCACGGTGATCATGTTCCCGGCGGCACCGCCGACCGCCTGCGTCGCGACGACCGTCTCCGGTACGACGCCGATCTGCTCGGCGGTGGAGAACTGGAACAGCGAGAACATCAGGTTGCTCACCGTGTTGCTCCCGGCGACGAACGCGCCCAGGGCGCCGATCCACGGCGCGAAGGCCGGCCAGGCGCCGCCCGCGACGGTCGCTGCGCCCTGCGCGAGGGTCAGCGGCATGGAGGCCAGGTCGGAGTCGTTGAAGGCCTCGCCCGAGTTGATGAACACCCGCACCAGCGGGAGAGCGAACAGCAGCGCGACGGCTGCCCCGGCCAGCTGGCTGCCGGCCACCCGCCACGTGGCGGCGATGTCGGCCGGCCGCATCCGGTGCAGCCCGTAGGTGATCAGGCAGGTGACGATGAACAGGAAGCCGGGCAGGAAGAACGGCTGCAGCGGCTGGCTGACGGTCGTGCCGAAGATGCCCTCGACGTTGACGATCCGCCAGTCGGTGATGAGGAACTCCATCACGCTGTCCACGGTGCGCGTCAGGATGAGCAGGCCTGCCACGACGATGTACGGCGTCCAGGCCAGCCAGATGTTCATCTTCCGGGCAGCGACGTCCTCGGTCTTGGGCGAGAGGCTGCCCATCCAGGACGGTGCCCAGCGCTCCCGCGGCGGGAAGTCCCAGGGGTCCTTCGGCATGAGGAAGCCGCGGCTGGACGCGAACATGACGACGGCCAGCCCGGTCAGTCCGCCGAGCAGCGACGGGAACTCCGGGCCGAGGATCGCGGCGACCAGCACGTACGGGATCGTCATCGCGAAGGCCGCGAACAGCGCGAAGCGCCAGATGCCCAGGCCGTCGGCGAACCGCCGGCGCGAGCCGAAGAAGCCGGTCAGCATGCAGGCCAGCGCCAGCGGGATGAGCGTGCCGACCCCGGCGTGCAGCAGCGCCACCTGCAGGGCGACCTGGTCGAGGTAGCCCGGCAGGTCGACCCCCAGGACCGACAGCCGCTCGTCGACCGCGGCGTCACCACTCAGCCCGCCGCTGACCCCGACGAGGATCGGCGTGCCGACCGCGCCGAAGCTCACCGGCGTGCTCTGGATGGTCAGGCCGACCATGACAGCGGCCATGGCCGGGAAGCCCAGCGCGAGCAGCAGCGGTGCGACCACGGCCGCAGGTGTGCCGAAGCCGGAGGCGCCCTCGATGAAGCTGCCGAACAGCCAGCCGACGATGATGGCCTGCACCCGGCGGTCGGGGCTGATGCTCGTGAAGCCGGCGCGGATGGTCGACATCGCGCCGCTCCGGGTGAGGGTCTCGAGCAGCAGCAGTGCCCCGAAGACGATGTAGAGCAGGGTGGCGGCCAGCAGCAGGCCCTGCACCGTGGAGGCTGCCACCGCGGTGGGCGACATCTCCCACACCAGCAGCGCGACGAGCACGACCGTGACGTAGCCGATCGGCATGGCGAATTTCGCCGGCCACCGCAGGCCCGCGAGGAGCACCCCCACCACCACGATCGGCGTCAACGCCAGCAGGCTGAGCACAGCGAGGTTGTCCATGTCGTGCCTCTCGGGTCGTGAACTCGGTCAGTGGCGTGCTGCCTCCGGGCGCGGCAGCGCGGTGCCGGGCCCGTCGAGGGCCGCGGACAGCAGCGAGCCCACCGGCACGCCCCGGATGGACGCGTCGAGGACCTGCACGGTGTGGGCGACGGGCAGCCGGGTGCCCATCCGGGCCAGCGTTGTGGCGACCTGCATCCAGCAGCCGGGGTTGGCGGTCACCATGACCTGGGCGCCGGTGGACAGCACCGCCTCGGCCTTGCGTTCGCCGAGTTCACGGGCCGGCCCGGGGTTGAGCAGGTTGTAGGTTCCCGCGCTGCCGCAGCAGATCTCGGCCTCCACCAGCTCCTTCAGCTCGATCCCCGGGATGCCGCGGAGCAACCGGCGCGGCTGGTCCCGGACACCCTGCGCGTGGGCCAGGTGGCAGGCGTCCTGGTAGGCGACCGTCATCGGGAGCGGGTGCCGCGGCGCGGCCGGCCCGAGCTCGTCGAGCAGCTCGGTCACGTCCCGGACCGTCCCGGCGAGCGCCTCGGCGCGCTCGGGCCAGCCGGGCTCGTCGCGCAGTTGGTGGCCGTACTCCTTCATGTTGGAGCCGCAGCCGGCGGCGTTGACCACCACGGTCTCCACGCCGGCCGCCTCGAAGGTCTCGATGACGCGCTTGGCGAAGTCGATCGCCTCCTGCTCGCGGCCGGCGTGCGCGGACAGCGCGCCGCAGCAGCCCTGGCCCGGCGGCACCACGACCTCGCACCCTTCGGCGGCCAGCACGCGCACCGTCGCGGCGTTGACATCGGGGAAGAAGCTGCCCTGCACGCAGCCGGTCAACAGCCCCACGGTGCGCCGCTTCGTGCCGCGGGCGGGGATGCGGACCGGCAGTCGCTCGATCCGCCCCAGCTTGGGGGCCAGTGACTCCATCGCCTGCAGGCTCTCCGGCAGTCGCGCGAGCAGGCCGCTGCGCGCGAGCAGCCGGCCGAGCCCACTGGCCTGGTAGGCCCGCAGCGGGCCGCGCAGCGCCCGCAGCCGCTTCGGGTAGGGGAACAGCGCGTAGATCGCCGCCCGCATCAGCCGCTCCGCGCGGGGCCGCTCGACCCGGCGCTCGAGCTGGGCCCGGGTGCTCTCGATGAGCTTGTCGTACTGCACGCCGGACGGGCAGGCCGTCACGCAGGCCATGCAGCCCAGGCACTGGTCGAGGTGGCGGACCATCGAGGCGTCGAGCGGCTCGCCCTCCAGGCCCTCCTTCATCAGGTAGATGCGGCCCCGGGGGCTGTCCATCTCCTCGCCCCACAGCACGTAGGTCGGGCAGGTCGGCAGGCAGAAGCCGCAGTGCACGCAGTCGCCGATCAGCGCGGCATCGGGCGGGTGGTGGTCGTCGAAGGCCGGCGTCTGCGGGTCTCCGAGGCCGGGCAGTCCGAGCGGCACCGGCGACCCGACCGTGGCCACGGCGGTGCTGGCGGGCAGCTCGACGTTCTGCATGAGATCGAGCGGCCGGCGGGCGCCCACCACCTCCGCCGATGCCTGATCGGTGGCGCGGCCCGCTCCGGTAGGTGTGCCGGCAGGCAGGTCCTCCACCGAGCCGCGCACCGGCTCGGTGCTGCGGGAGGCGCCCGGTGCACCGGCCGGCGGGGAGTCGCCGGCGGACCCGCTGCCCGGGGTGATCTCGGTCATCTACAGCCCTCCGACGAAGCGTCCCGGCGACATCCGCCGTTCGGGGTCGAACCGCTCCTTGACCCTGCGCATGAGGTCCAGTGCGTCACCGACGGGCCCCCAGTGGTCGAGCCTGCCGCGGACCGGCTCCGGTGCGCGCAGGAGGACCGCGGTCCCGTCGTGCCGTGCGAGCGCCGCCCGCAGCGCCGGCAGGGCGTCGACCGCGTCGGACGAGGCGAGGGCGGCATACGCCACACCCGTCGCGGCGGAGGCGGTCACGGCCGTCCCGTGCGGGAGCGCCGCGAGCACCTCCGGCAGGGCGGTCGGGAGGTAGGCCAGCCGGAGCAGGACGTCGTCGGGGCTGCCGGGCCGCCGGCCGAAGGTGGCCGGCAACTCCTCGACCTCGGAGCCGCCACCGAGCAGGGTGACGGCGGCCGACGCCTGCGCGGCAACCGACTCGGCGATCGACTCGAACAGCACGAGCAGCTGCCCGGCGCCGCCCGCGGTGCCGACCAGCTCCACCGCGGACGGCGTCAGCGTGGAGCGGGACAGCCGCACCGCCAGCGGCCCGGCCGCGGACGCTGCCGGAAGGTCGAGCACCACCGCGCGGCGGGCGACCGGGACCGGGTGCAGCCGCCAGGTCGTCGACACGACGACGCCGAGCGTGCCGTGGGCGCCGGTGTAGAGCTTGCCGAGGTCGTAGCCGGCGACGTTCTTCACCACTTTGCCCCCCGCGGAGGCGACGGTGCCGTCTCCGAGCACGACCGTCGCACCGATGAGCAGGTCGCGCGCGGTGCCGTAGCGCAGTCGCCGCGGCCCGGAGGCGTTCGCGCTGACGATGCCGCCCAGCGTCGCGCCCGGCTCCGGCGGGTCGAGCCCGAGCAGCTGGCCGGCCGCGCCGAGCTGGGCCTGCAGGTCCGCGAGACGGACACCGGCCTCGGCGACCACCACCAGGTCACCGGCCACGTGCTCGACCACCCGGTCGAGCCGGCTCGTGTCGAGCAGCAGGTCGCACGAGCTCGGCGGCGCCGCCCAGCTCGTCTTGCTGCGCCCACCGGCCGGGACGACCGTGAGCCGGTCGGCGGCCGCCGCACGCATCACCTCGGCGACCTCCGCCACCGTCGACGGTGACACCACCTCACGCGGCACGACTCCGCCGACGGCCTCGTCAGGTCTGCCCGGGCGACGCCCCACGGTGGCCGTCGTCATCGTCAGAACACCTCGCCGAGTGCCGGGTCGTGGGTGTCGGCAGCGGTGCGCGGGCCGGGGCGCTCGCCGCACAGCCGGGGAGTCGGGAAGATCTTCCCCGGATTGGCGAGGCCGTGCGGGTCGAAGGCGCAGCGCACCAGCTGCATCGTGTCGAGGTCCTCCGCGGTGAACTGCCTGCCCATCTTGCCGCGCTTCTCGTGTCCGACGCCGTGCTCGCCGGTGATGGACCCGCCGGAGCTGATGCACAGGTCCAGGATCGCGCCGGCGAGCTCCTCCGCGTCGTCCGCCTGCCCCTCGACGGCGTCGTCGAACAGCACCAGCGGGTGCAGGTTGCCGTCACCGGCATGGAAGACGTTCGCCACCCGCAGCCCCACGTCGTCGGCCATGCGGGTGATCTCGCCGAGCACCTCGGGCAGCTTCGTCCGCGGGATCACGCCGTCCTGCACGAAGTACGACGGGCTGATCCGCCCGACCGCGGCGAAGGCGGACTTGCGGCCCTTCCACATGAGCGCCCGCTCGGCCGCGTCGGCGGCGATGCGGGTCTCGAAGGCGTTGCGGCTCCGCGCGATCTGCTCGACCTGGGAGAACTGCGACTCGACCTCGACCTGCGGCCCGTCCAGCTCGATGACCAGGACAGCCACCGCACCGGGCGGATAGCCACACCGCACCGCGGCCTCCGCGGCCTCGATGGCGAGGGCGTCCATCATCTCGATCGCGGCGGGCAGGATTCCGGCGGCAATGATGTCGCTGACCGTCGCCGCGGCGTCCTCCACGCTGCGGAAGCCGACCAGCATCGTCTGCACGGCCTCGGGGATGCGGATCAGCCGCAGCGTCAGCTCGGTCGCCACGCCGAGGGTGCCCTCGCTGCCGATGAAGGCGCCGAGCAGGTCGTAGCCCGGGTGCTCCGGTGCGGCTCCGCCGAGGTGCACCACCTCTCCGTCGGGCAGCACCACCTCCGCTCCCAGGACGTGGTTGACGGTGAAGCCGTACTTCAGGCAGTGCGCGCCGCCGGCGTTCTCCGCCACGTTGCCGCCGATCGAGCAGACCAGCTGCGAGGACGGGTCCGGGGCGTACGCCAACCCGTGCGGGGTCGCGTCCCGTGTCACCCACAGGTTGATGACGCCCGGCTCCACGACGACGCGCGCGTTGTCCGCGTCGACCGGGTGCAGCCGGCGCAGCCGGGAGAGCACGATCAGCACGCCGTCGGCGCTGGGCAGGGCGCCTCCGGACAGCCCGGTGCCGGAACCGCGCGCGACGAACGGCACCCCCGCCTGCGAGCACAACCGCACCGTGTCGACGACGTGCTGCCGGTTCTCGGCCAGCACCACGACGGCGGGGGTGACCTTGAAGTTCGCCAGGCCGTCGCATTCGTAGGTGCGCAGCTGGGCCCGGTCGGTCAGCACCCGTTCGGCACCGACCGTCGAGCGGAGCTGCTCGGCCAGCCGGGTGGTGCCTGCGGAGACGGCAGGCTCGGCGACGGCGGTCACCGGATCACCTGACCCGCTCGTACGCCGGCAGCGTCAGGAATTCCTCGAAGTCGTCGGCGAGCGCGACCTGCTCGAACAGCTCCCGCGCCTCGGCGTACCTGCCGGCCGCGAAGCGCTCGTCGCCGACGGACGCCCGAATCTTCTCGAGCTCCTCGTCCTCCACCTCCCGGACCCACTCCCGCGTGATGGCGGTGCCGTCGGAGGTGTGCACCTGGTTGTGCACCCACTGCCAGATCTGCGACCGGCTGATCTCGGCCGTCGCGGCGTCCTCCATCAGGTTGAAGATGGCGACCGCGCCGCCGCCGCGCAGCCAGGACTCGAGGTACTGGATGCCGACGCTGACGTTGTTGCGCACCCCCGCCTCGGTCACCTCGCCGGGTGTGGCCTTCGCGTCGAGCAGTTGCGCGGCCGTCACCTGTACGTCCTCCCGGGTGCGCTCGAGCTGGTTCGGCCGGGCACCGAGCCTGGCATCGAACACCTCGAGGGCGATCGGCACCAGGTCCGGGTGTGCCACCCAGGAACCGTCGAAGCCGTCCTCGGCCTCACGGGTCTTGTCGGCCCGCACAGCCTTCAGGGCCGCGTCGTTGACCGCGGCGTCCTTGCGGCTGGGGATGAACGCCGCCATGCCGCCGATGGCATGGGCTCCGTGGGAGTGGCAGCTCTTGACGAGCAACTCGGTGTAGGCGCGCATGAACGGCACCGTCATCGTGACCGCGGAGCGGTTCGGCAGCTGGAACTCCGCACCCCGTGTCCGGAACTTCTTGATCATCGAGAAGATGTAGTCCCAGCGACCGGCATTCAGGCCGGCGGAGTGCTCGCGCAGCTCATGGAGGATCTCCTCCATCTCGAAGGCCGCCAGGATCGTCTCGATCAGGCAGGTCGCCCGGATCGTGCCGCGCGGGATGCCCAGCGCCTCCTGTCCGGCCAGGAAGACGTCGTTCCACAACCGGGCCTCGAGGTGGCTCTCCATCTTCGGGAGGTAGAAGTACGGCCCGAAGCCCTTGTCGATGGCGATGCGGGCGCTCGTGGTCATGTACATGCAGAAGTCGAACAGGCTGCCCGAGACCGGTTCGCCGTCGACGAGCACGTGGCGCTCCGGCAGGTGCCAGCCGCGGTTGCGGACGACGAGCGTCGCGACGGCGTCCTTCAGCGCGTAGGACTTGCCCTCGGGGCTGGTGAAATCGATCTCCCGGAGCCAGGCGTTGCGCAGGTTGAGCTGGCCCTGCACGAGGTTGTCGAAGGTCGGGGTGTTGCTGTCCTCGAAGTCGGCCATGAAGACCTTGGCGCCGCAGTTCAGCGCGTTGATGACCATCTTGCGGTCCGTCGGGCCGGTGATCTCGACCCGGCGGTCGACCAGCCCGGGGGCCGGCGGAGCGACCTTCCAGTCGCCGCCCCGGACCTCGGCTGTCTCGGGCAGGAAGTCCGGCAGCGACCCGGCGGCCAGCTCTGCGTCGCGGCGCTTGCGGGCCTCGAGCAGCTCACGCCGGCGGGGCCCGAACTCACGCTGCAGCCGGGCGAGCAGACTCAGTGACTCCTCGTTGAGCACCTGTTCGTACCCCTCGCGCCACTCGCCCCGCACCTCGACGCCGGGGACCTGCGGTGGAGTGCTCACTGGTTCTCCTTCGGGGACGCGAGACGACGGACGTGCCTACGGCGGCCTACCCAGGTGCGGTCGGCTGCACCACGCACGACGTCGGGCACCGGTGCAGTCTGGCACCGCGGCACCGCCGCCCTTCCACGCGGCAGCTACGGCCGGCGCGCCTGCACCGACTCCCGTACGGCCTGCGCCACCGCCTTGGTGACCGCGGGGTCGAAGACGCTCGGCACGATGAACGCGGCGTTCAGCTGCTCGGCGGTGACCACGGCGGCCAGCGCCGCGGCGGCCGCCGCCTCCATCTTGAGATCCACGGCGCGGGCGCCGGCATCGAGCAGCCCGCGGAAGACGCCGGGGAACGCCAGCACGTTGTTGATCTGGTTGGGCTCGTCGCTGCGGCCGGTCGCGACGACGGCGGCGGTACGCCGGGCCTCGACCGGGTCGACCTCCGGATCCGGGTTGGCCAGTGCGAAGACGACGGCGCGGTCGGCCATCGTCGCGATGTCGGCGCCGGTGAGGATCCCCGGCGCGCTCACCCCGATGAAGACGTCGGCGCCGACCAGTGCGTCGCGCAGCGTCCCGGTCACTGCCCGCGGGTTGGTCTCCCCGGCGAGCGCGACGAGGTTCGGGTCGAGGTTCTCGCGGCCGGGGTGCACGACGCCGTCGATGTCGGTGACGACGAGGTCGCGCGCGCCGGCGGTGAGCAGCAGGCGGGCGATCGCCGAGCCGGCGGCGCCCGCTCCGGCCAGCACGATGCGGACCTCCGCCAGCTCCTTGTCCACCACGCGGAGCGCGTTGGTCAGCGCCGCGAGCACGACGATCGCCGTGCCGTGCTGGTCGTCGTGGAAGACCGGGATGTCGAGCAGCTCGCGCAGGCGGCGTTCGACCTCGAAGCAGCGCGGCGCCGCGATGTCCTCCAGGTTGATGCCGCCGAAGACCGGAGCGACCAGCTGCACCGTACGCACGATCTCGTCGACGTCCTGGGTGTCCAGGCACAGCGGCCAGGCATCGATGTCGGCGAAGCGTTTGAACAGCGCGGCCTTGCCCTCCATCACCGGCAGGGCTGCCGCCGGTCCGAGGTTGCCGAGGCCGAGCACGGCCGAGCCGTCCGTCACCACCGCGACGGAGTTGCGTTTCACGGTGAGCCGCCGCACGTCCTCGGGATGCTCGGCGATGGCCAGACACACCCGGGCGACCCCGGGTGTGTAGGCCATCGACAGGTCGTCCCGGGTGCGCAGCGGCACCTTGGACCGCACCTCGATCTTGCCGCCGAGGTGCAGCAGAAAGGTGCGGTCGCTGACCTTGTGGACCGTGACGCCCTCGACCGAGCGCAGGGCGTCGGTCAGCCGCTCGGCGTGCGCCGGGTCCGATGCGGAGCAGGTGACGTCCACGACGATCCGGTCGGGGTGGGACTCGGTGACGTCGAGCGCGGTGACGATCCCGCCCGCGCTGCCGACCGCGGTGGTGAGACGGCCGACGGAGGTCGGGTCGGCCGGGACCTCCAGACGGACGGTGATCGAGGACGAGGCGCTCGGGATGGCCATGGCCTCATGGTTGCCGGTCGGCGACGCCGGCTCGTCAGCGGGTGGTCGAGAAGCCCGCCGCGGCGACGGCGCTGCTGCACACGGCCTCGTCCTGCTCCCCGGTCCCGCCGCTGGCGCCGAGCGCGCCGAGCAGCGTGCCGTCGCGGTAGATCGGCACCGCCCCGGTCTGCGGCGTGAAGCGGCCGTGCGTCATCGTCGTCACGGCCGTGGCGAAGACCGGCATCGGCGCCATCTTCTCCTTCTGCGCGGCACTCGGGACGCCGTACGCCGCCGAGGTCCAGGCCTTGCCCTGCGCGACGTCGGCACTGACCCACGGTGCGCCGTCCATCCGGGTGAGGGCGAGCAGGTGCCCGCCGGGATCCATCACCGCCAACGACATCGGCACCCCGAGGTCGGTGGCGGCGGAGCGGGCAGCGGCACAGAGACGCAGCGCGTCGTCGAGGGTGAGCACGGGCCATGACAGCAGCCGGGGCGGCCCGGCCGCAAGCCGGGTCCACCGGCCGCGAGCCGGAGCCGCACGCCGGAGCCGCACGCCGGACCTGGAGCCGCACGCCGGGCCGGGGTCCACACGCCGGGCCGGGGTCCACACGCCGGACCTGCATCCACAGCCACCTGCCGGCGCACCGAGGTTCCCCGGACGGCTACCTAGCGTCCGGCGGATGAGACCCGCCGCTGGTGCGCAGCGCGATGCCCCCGGCGGCGGAGCTCTCGCGACGATGCCTCCCGGCTCGGGCGGGCCCCTCGACCTCCGGTTGGTCCCGTCGGCGCTGGGGGTCTGGCTCGTCGCCTGGCAGGGCCGGCTGGTACCGGACACCTGGCTGCTCACGCTCGGGGCGGCGCTCGCTGCGGTCGCCGGGGCGCTCCTGCTCAGCCGGCGCGGTGGTCGGGTGCTCGTCGCCGCCGCCGTCTGCGGCTGCACCGCCGCCTCGGCCGTGGTCACCGGGCTGCACACGGGCGCGCGGACGGGTGGTCCGCTGCACGCGCTCGGTGAGCGGGAGGCGGCGGTGCGGATGGAGGCGGTGCTCATCGCCGACCCACGGCGTGCGCTGACATCGGGCGCCGGCGGCCGGGACCTGGTGGTCACGCGGCTCCGGGTCGAGCTGGTCACCGCAGCCGGTCGCACGCACCGGCTGCGGACGCCGGTGGTCGTGCTGAGTTCGGACCCGGCGTGGCTACCGCTGCTCCCCAGCCAGCGGGTCCGGGTCGAGGGCCGATTGAGGCCGGCCGAGCGGGGCGAAGACGTCGCGGCGGTGCTGTCCGGCCGCGGTCCGCCGGTCGTGCTGTCGGCGCCGTCCCGGGTGCATCGGGTCGCCGGGCACCTGCGGGCCGGGCTGCGCCGGGCGGTCGACCCGCTGCCGGCCCGCGAGCGCGGCCTGCTGCCCGGACTCGTCGTCGGTGACGTCAGCCGGCTCGACGCGCAGGTGCGCGAGGACTTCCGGACGGTCGGGCTGACGCACCTGACGGCGGTGTCCGGCAGCAACGTCGCGATCGTGACGGGGGCGGTGTTGTTGCTGGCCCGGGGCCTGGGGGTGGGTCTGGTGCTGCGTGGCGTGCTGGCGCTGCTGGGCCTGGCGGGCTTCGTCGTGCTGGCCCGCCCGGATCCGAGCGTGCTGCGGGCCTCCGTCATGGGTGTGATCGGGCTGCTGGCGCTGGTCACCGGGACCCGCCGGACGGCGATGCCGGCGCTGGCCGCTGCCGTGATCCTGCTGGTGCTGGTCAGCCCGCCACTGGCGGCCGCGCCCGGCTTCGCGCTGTCGGTGCTGGCGACGGCCGGTCTGCTGGTCCTGGCGCCCCGCTGGCGCGAGCAACTGCGCCGGTGGATGCCGGGCTGGCTGGCGGACGCCATCGCGGTGCCGGCGGCCGCGCAGGTGGCCTGCGGCCCGGTCGTGGTCGCGTTCAGCGCCCAGCTCGGACTGCTGTCCGTGC
Source organism: Mycobacteriales bacterium (assembly GCA_040902655.1). NCBI lineage: Bacteria > Bacillati > Actinomycetota > Actinomycetes > Mycobacteriales > Mycobacteriales bacterium. The sequence continues at coordinate 51,056 of JBBDWV010000016.1, read as the reverse complement.
CGGCGAACCTGCTGGCGATCCCGGCAGTGGCACCGGCCACCGTGACGGGGGTGACCGCCGCACTGCTCGCGCCGGTGTGGTTGCCGGCGGCGCAGGCCGTCGCGTGGGTCGGCTGGCTGCCGACCGCCTGGCTGACCCTGGTCGCCAGGCTCGGGGCGTCCGTCCCCGGTGCGGCCGTGCCTTGGCCGGACGGTGGTCGCGGCGCACTGCTGCTCGCCGCGCTGACGGCCGTGGTGCTACCGGCGCTTGCCCGACGCCGGCTGCGCCGCGCGTTGACGGCCGCATTTCTGGGCGCCGCCGTCGCGACGGCGGGACTGGCTGCGGTTCGGCCGGCGTGGCCACCGCCGGGCTGGTTCCTCGTCGCCTGCGACGTCGGCCAGGGCGACGCCGTCGTGCTCAACGCCTCCGGTGGCAGCGCCGTCGTGGTCGACGCCGGGCCCGATCCGGCGCTGGTCGACGGTTGCCTCGACCGGCTCGGCGTGCGCCGGGTGCCGTTGGTCCTGATCACCCATCTGCACGCCGACCACGTCGACGGGCTGCCGGGGATCGTGCGGGGCCGCCGGGTGGGTGTCGTGCAGCTGGGTCCGCTGGAGGAGCCGGAGGAGCAGGCGGCGGAGGTGGTCGCCTGGGCGGCGCGGGCGGACGTGCCGCTCCAGGTCCCGGCGCTGGGCGAGCAGCGCCGGCTGGCCGATCTGCGGTGGACGGTGCTGGCACCCGGCCGCGCCTTTCGCGGCACGAACAGCGACCCCAACAACAGCTCGCTGGTCCTGCGGGTCGAGGTGGGCCCCAGCAGCGTCCTGCTCACCGGCGACGTCGAGCCCGAGGCCCAGCGCGACCTCCTGCGTCGCAACCTGGACCTGCGGGCGACCGTGTTGAAGGTCCCGCACCACGGCAGCAGGCATCAGGAGCAGGCCTTCCTGGACGCGGTCGGCGCCGCGGTGGTCCTCACCTCCGTCGGCGCCGACAACACCTACGGGCACCCGTCCGCAGACGTGCTGGACCGGCTGGTCGAGCGCGGCGCCCGCTCCTTCCGTACCGACCTCGACGGCGACATCGCACTGGCCCACCGGGACGGCCGGCTCGTGGTCGTGCCACGCGGCGGCTGAGCGCCCGGCGGTGGCGTCAGGACCGCCGCACGCGGCGAGCCGCCCCTCGACCGCCTCGACCCACGAGCGCCTCCGCCGCGACGTCCTCACCGCGTTCCTGCGGGACGTCGCGGAAGCCGCGGAAGGTGACCGGGGCGGCCGAGAGCGGACAGACAAGCCTTCTTGACGGACTACGGGTGAACAAGGCACCGTGTCTAGGCGCGGATCGGGGAGCCGGCGCCCCGGCACGACGTTACGGAAGCGGACGCGCTGCATGCGGTGCGCAACGCCATGCGCCGAATCGTCATGGAGGAAGACCTCACGATGCTGATCGGACCGGCGGTGGATGGCCGCCTCCTGGAGGTCGGGGTTCTGGACCTGGACGGCGACGACCCGGTCGTCATACACGCGATGTCACTGCGACCGAAGTTCCGGCGGTTTCTCGGATGAAGGGATGAACACTATGGCTCGCCACTCAGACGAAGAGGTCGAGCGTGCCGCCAAGCGGTTCGAGCAGCTTGCCGACGACCTCGACCCGGCCGATGTCGAGGCGCACAACATCGACGACCTCCACCACGTCGCCGTCGCCTCGGACGCCGTCCGCGCCGACGAGGTGCGGCTGCGCGAAGCCGTGCAGTCCGCGCGGGCGCGCGGCAGGTCGTGGAACCAGATCTCTGTCGCTCTCGGAGTCTCCCGCCAGGCCGCCCGGCAGCGCTTCGCCGACAAGGCCAACGCTTGACGGCTCAATGTGCGCCGCCCCGTCCGCTCAGCGACGGCTGCCGGAAACATCCCGGTCCTGGAGCGCAGTGGCGATCACCTCATGGCGCATCGAGGCGGTAGATCGACACGGCTGCGGCCAGAGGAATCGGGCCGGGTTGACGGCCAATACCACCGATCCCGACCGTACCCGCCGGTGACCGACGACGGCGTCGACCCGCCCGGTTTCGTCGAGCTCCTCCGGTGGCGTCGCCCCGGGCGACCGGACGGGCCGGCCCATCGTCGCGACCCGCGGGGCTTGCGTCGCCCACCCTGCGGCAGCTCCCGCTGAGCTCCCGGCTGAGCTGCCGCACCCGCGTTCGACCGCCCCGCGACCGGCCGACGTGGAACGATGGCGCGTGCCCGCCGACGTTCTCATACCCCTGACCCTCGTGGTGGGTGACGAGGAGCTACTCGTCGCGCGCGCCGTCTCGGACGTCGTCCGCGCCGCCCGGGAGGCCGATCCGGACGCCGACGTCCGCGACATCGTCGGGGGCGAGGTGCAGCGCGGCGACCTCGACGACCTGCTCAGCCCGTCGCTGTTCGGGGAGCGGCGGGTGCTGGTCGTACGCGCCGCGCAGGACTTGGGCAAGGAGGTCGCCACCGAGCTGCAGCGCTACCTGGCCGACCCGCTCGAGGACGTGCACGTGGTCCTGGTGCACGCCGGGGGCGCCAAGGGCAAGGCGCTGCTGACGGCGCTGAACGCCCTGAAGCCCCGCCGGGTCGAGGCGCCGCGGATCACCAAGTTCGGTGAGCGGCGGGACTTCGTGCGGCGCGAGTTGCGGGCCGCCGGCCGCAGCGTCGAGGAGGAGGCCGTTGCCGCCCTGCTCGAGGCCGTCGGCAACGACTTGCGCGAGCTAGCCTCGGCGGCCGGCCAACTGCTCGCCGACACCAACGGACCGATCACCGTCGAGGCGGTCGCGCGCTACCACCGCGGCCGGGCCGAGTCCTCCGGCTTCACCGTCGCGGATCGCGCCGTCGACGGGGATCTCGGCGGGGCGCTCGAGCTGGCCCGTTGGGGCCAGAGCACTGGGCTGGCGCCCGTGCTGGTCACCAGCGCGCTCGCCAGCACACTGCGGTCGATGGCCGTGGTCGCCTCGGCCGGACGGGTGCCGGCGCACCAACTTGCCGGCCAGCTCGGCATGCCGCCGTGGAAGGTCGAGAAGACCCAGCGCCAGGCGCGAGGCTGGCGCCCCGAGGGGCTGTCCGCCGCGCTGTCGGCCGTCGCGGGAGCCGATGCCGACGTCAAGGGCGCGGCGGCCGACCAGGAGTACGCCGTGGAGCGGTTGCTGCTGGCCGTCGTCGCGGCTCGCGGAGCCGGTCGGTGAGGGGGCGCCGCCCGAAGGACGTGACCCCCCGCACGGACGCGTCCGCCGGTCGGCCCGGTAAGGCTGACCGGCCGGCCAAGGCTGACCGGCCGGCCAAGGTCGGTCGGACGGCCAAGGCTGACCGGCCGGCCAAGGCTGATCGGCCGGCCAAGGTCAAGCAGCCGCTCTACCCGCGGCTGCTGAGGCTCCGGTACATCTCGCCCAACGGCTGGCAGCGCGCTGCGCTCGGTGAAGGCGCCATCGCCGCGGGTGTGCTGCTGTCCCTGGCGGATCTGGCCAGCGCCTGGAGCATCCTGGTGCTGCCGCTCGCGGTGGCCGTTGTCGTCAAGGCACACGACGCCCTGCAGGGCCTGCTCGAACAGGGCCGCGTCGAGCCGGGCCGGCCGGATCGGCGGCGCAGGGCCGACCTGCGCCGGAAGCGGCGGGCGGCAAAGCTGGCGAGTCGCGCAAGGCCGGCGGGAGGGCGCGCAACGCCCGCGGCCCCCGCAACGACGGCGGCACCGGAACCGACGGCACCGGAAGCGACGGCGCCGGAAACACCGACGGCGCCGGAAACACCGACGGCGCCGGAGCCCCGATGGGGCCGGCGCCGTCGGCGGCGGGCGAGTAGCTAGGAAGCGGCGCCGGTCAGCTTCGCGGTGTGCTTGGCCATCGCGGACTTGCGGTTGGCAGCCTGGTTGGCGTGGATGACGCCCTTGCTGGCGGCCTTGTCGAGGGCCTTGCTGGCGTCGCGCATCAGGGTTGTCGCGGCGGCGGTGTCGCCGGCCGCGGCCGCCTCCCGGTACTTGCGGATCGCCGTCTTGAGCGAGGACTTGACCGACTTGTTGCGCAGCCGCGCCTTCTCGTTGGTCTTGATGCGCTTGATCTGCGACTTGATGTTCGCCACGCTGCGTCGTCCTCGGTTCGATCGGGGGTGGGGGAGTGCTGTCTCGCAGGCATGCGCCCAGCGGTGGTCGCACGCGTTCGCCCACCACGATAGCAGCCGGCCTCAGCGTCACCGCCGGGGCGACGCGCGTCCGGTAGGTGACAATGGGACGTGCCCACGACCGACCCTGCGGTGATCCGCAACTTCTGCATCATCGCCCACATCGACCACGGCAAGTCGACGCTGGCCGACCGGATGCTGCAGCTGACCGGGGTGGTCGACGCGCGACAGATGCGGGCGCAGTACCTCGACAAGATGGACATCGAGCGTGAGCGCGGGATCACCATCAAGGCGCAGAACGTCCGGCTGCCGTGGACGGCGGACGACGGCCGGGACTACGTCCTGCACATGATCGACACGCCGGGCCACGTCGACTTCACCTACGAGGTCAGCCGCTCGCTGGCCGCCTGCGAGGGCACCCTGCTGCTCGTCGACGCGGCGCAGGGCATCGAGGCGCAGACGCTCGCGAACCTCTACCTGGCCCTCGAGAACGACCTGCACATCATCCCGGTGCTCAACAAGATCGACTTGCCCGCGGCGCAGCCGGAGAAGTACGCCGAGGAGGTCGCGAAGATCATCGGCTGTGAGCCCGAGGACGTGCTGCGGATCAGCGCCAAGACCGGCCAGGGTGTCGAGGACGTGCTCAACGCCATCGTGCGGGGCGTCCCCGCGCCGGTCGGTGACGTCGACGCCCCCGCCCGAGCGATGATCTTCGACTCGGTCTACGACAGCTACCGCGGTGTCATCACCTACGTGCGCGTCTTCGACGGTCAGCTGTCCACCAAGGACCGCGGCCTGATGATGTCGACGCAGAACGCCCACGAGATCCTCGAGGTAGGCGTCGTCAGCCCCGAGATGAAACCGACGGAGTTCCTGTCGGCCGGTGAGGTCGGCTACGTCATCCCCGGCGTGAAGAACGTCCGCCAGGCCCGCGTGGGCGACACTCTCACGACAATGAAGAACCCGGCCGCCGAGTCGCTCGGCGGCTATCAGAACGCCAAGCCGATGGTGTTCAGCGGGCTCTATCCGCTCGACGGCAGCGAGTACCCCGCGCTGCGCGAGGCCCTGGACAAGCTGCGGCTCAACGACGCGGCGTTGGTCTACGAGCCGGAGACCTCGCTGGCGCTCGGCTTCGGCTTCCGGGTCGGTTTCCTCGGCCTCCTGCACCTCGAGATCGTCCGGGAGCGGCTCGAACGCGAGGCGGGCCTGGCACTCATCTCGACCGCACCGAACGTCGTCTACACGGTCGGACTCGAGAGTGGCGAGGAGGTGGTCGTCACCAATCCGAGTGACTGGCCGGGCGGGAAGATCGCGGAGGTGCGCGAGCCGGTGGCCAAGGCGATGGTGCTGCTGCCCAGCGACTACGTCGGCGCGGTCATGGAGCTGTGCCAGAACCGGCGCGGGGTCCTGCAGGGGATGGACTACCTGTCCGAGGACCGCGTCGAGCTGCGCTACACGCTGCCGATGGGCGAGATCATCTTCGACTTCTTCGACCAGCTGAAGTCGCGCACCAAGGGGTACGCGTCGCTGGACTACGAGCTGGCGGGCGAGCAGGCGGCCGACCTGGTGAAGGTCGACATCCTGTTGCAGGGCGAGCCGGTGGATGCTTTCAGCGCGATCGTGCACAAGGACAAGGCGTACGCCTACGGCACCAACATGACGAGCAAGCTGCGCGAACTGATCCCGCGGCAGAACTTCGAGGTGCCGATCCAGGCAGCCATCGGCGCGCGCGTCATCGCGCGTGAGAACATCCGCGCGATCCGTAAAGACGTGCTGGCCAAGTGCTACGGCGGCGACATCACCCGTAAGCGCAAGCTGCTGGAGAAGCAGAAGGAGGGCAAGAAGCGGATGAAAATGGTCGGTCGGGTCGAGGTCCCGCAGGAGGCGTTCATCGCCGCACTGTCCACCGGCCAGGAGACGGCCAGGACATGAGCGACCAGCCGGCGCTCTCGCCCCTGGACGCGCTGCTCGGTGCCTCCGTCCAGGCCGCCGTCAAGATGCTGTCCGACGACGGCGAGTTCTATCCCTTCGCGCTCGCCGTCACGACCGCGGGTGAGATCGTCCGGCCGACGGTCGACGCCGGCAGCGAGCACCCGAGCGCGGAGCACGTGGCCGCGCTGTTGCTGACCGCACTGCGGGCGACCCGGGACACCCTTGCCGCCGCGTCCATCTGCAGCGACGTCAAGATCGACATGCAGACCGGTGAGCGGCGCGACGCTGTGCGCATCGAGCTGGAGGCGCCGGAGGCCGACCCGCTCGTCGTACTGGTGCCGTACGCCGACGCGGTCCTGGACGAGCCGTTCGCCATGCCGGGGGAGCGCCAGGTCTTCGCCTGAATCCGCCAGGGTTCCAGCTGAATGCGCCAGGTCTTCGGCCGGGATGCGGTAGGCACGCAGGGTGAGCCACGACGACAACACCCACCTCGAAGCCCACCTCGACACCTACCTCGCGCTGCCCCGCCTGTCCGGCCTGGTGCTGAGCCCCGACGGCACGCGCCTGGTCACCACGGTGACGACGCTGGAGGCCGACGGGAGCCGCTACGCCGGCGCGCTGTGGGAGGTGGACGCCACCGGCGACCGGCCGGCCCGGCGCCTGACCCGCAGCGCGAAGGGTGAGGGCGGGGCGGTCTTCACCCCCGACGGAGAGCTGCTGTTCACCTCTGCCCGTCCCGATCCCGAGGGCAGCGAGGACGACGAGACGCCCACCCAGCTGTGGCTGCTGCCGCATCGGGGCGAGGCCCGCGTGGTCGGTAGCCGGCCCGGTGGCATCGGCGGTGTGGTGGTGGCCCGGGAGGCCGGCACCGTCGTGGTCCTGTCCGACACGCTGCCGTCGTCGACGGACACGGCCAGCGACGAGGAGCGCCGCAAGACGCGCAAGGACAACAAGGTCGATGCGGTCCTGCATGCCGGCTACCCCGTCCGCTTCTGGGATCGCGACCTCGGCGTCGGCCAGACCCGGCTGCTGGCCGCCGAGCTGCCGGCCGGGGACGCAGGCCTCGCGTGGCGTGACCTGACGCCGGCGCCGGGGCGCGCCCTGCACGGCGGGCAGGCCGACCTGGCCCCGGACGGCCGGACTGTGGTCACGAGCTGGGGCATCGCGGAGCCGTACGGCAGCCGGCGCAGCGCGCTCGTCACGCTGGACACGACCACCGGGGATCACCGGGTGCTGGTCGACGACGGCACCAGTGACTGGGGCAATCCTCGTGTCTCGCCCGACGGGCGGTGGGTCGCGGCTCTCGTCGAGCGTCGCAGCACGCCCGACGAGCCGGTCGACGAGCGGTTGTTCGTGCTGTCACTCGACGGCTCCGCGGCGCCGCGGGACGTGGCGCCCGACTGGGATCGTTGGGCCGCGGAGTACCGCTGGTCCCCGGACGGCGCAGCGCTGTTCGTCACTGCGGACGAGCACGGCGGCCGCCCCGTCTTCCGGGTCGAGCTGGGCACCGGCGAGGTCACCCGGCTCACCGGCGACCGCGGCCACTACACCGATCTGGCGGTCTCGCCCGACGGGGCGCACGTCTACGCCCTGCGCGACGCCGTCGACGCCGCACCGGCTCCCGTACGGCTGGATGCCCGGGACGTCGAGCAGCTGCCCGTGCTGCTGCAGGGCCCGCGGACGGCCCCGGCCCCGGCCGGTTCGCTGGAGGAGGTGGTGACCACCTCCGCGGACGGCACCAGCCTGCGCTCCTGGCTGGTGCTGCCCGAGGGCGACGGTCCGCACCCGCTGCTGCTGTGGGTGCACGGCGGCCCGCTCGGCTCGTGGAACGGCTGGTCGTGGCGCTGGAACCCGTGGCTGATGGCGGTCCGCGGCTACGCCGTGCTGCTGCCCGACCCGGCGCTGTCGACCGGCTACGGGCGGGAGTTCGTCCGGCGGGGCTGGGGTCGCTGGGGCGACGCGCCGTACACCGACCTGATGGCGCTGACCGACGCGGCGCTCGAGCACCCGGCAGTCGATGCGGAGCGGAGCGCGGCGATGGGTGGCAGCTTCGGCGGCTACATGGCCAACTGGATCGCCGGGCACACCGACCGGTTCCGCGCCGTCGTCACGCACGCCAGCCTCTGGGACCTCGAGCAGTTCGGGCCGACCACCGATGCGGCCTACTACTGGACCCGCGAGATGACCCCCGAGATGTCCCGCGAGCACAGCCCGAGCCGGTACGTGGACGCGATCAGCTCGCCGATGCTGGTCATCCACGGCGACAAGGACTACCGCGTGCCGATCGGCGAGGGGCTCCGGCTGTGGTGGGACCTGTGCGCGCGGGCGGAGGATCCGGACAAGATGCTGCACCGGTTCCTCTACTTCCCGAACGAGAACCACTGGGTGCTCACGCCGCAGCACGCCAAGCTCTGGTACCAGACGGTGCACGCCTTTCTCGCCGTGCACGTGCTCGGCGAGAAGTGGTCGACCCCGGAGTTGCTGACGTGAAGGTCGCGATCGTGCTCTTCGACGGCATCACCGCGCTGGACGCGATCGGGCCGTACGAGGTGCTGTGCCGCCTGCCGGACACGTCCGTCGTCTTCGCCGCCAGCGTGCCCGGTCTCAAGCGCACCGACCAGGGGCTCGGGCTGTGCGCCGACGTCGCGCTGGACGACATCGCCTCGCCGGAGGTCGTCCTCGTGCCGGGAGGACGGGTCGACGAGGCGATGCACGACGACGTGCTGCGCGACTGGCTGCGCACGGCGGACCGGACCAGCAGCTGGACGACGTCGGTGTGCACCGGCAGCCTGCTCCTGGCCGGCGCCGGCCTGCTCGACGGCAGGCGGGCGACCACCCACTGGCTGGAGCTCGACGAACTCGCGCGCCTCGGGGCCGTCGCCGTGCGGGAGCGTGTGGTCGTGGACGGCCGGTACGTCACGTGCGCCGGCGTCAGTGCCGGCCTCGACATGGCGCTGGCGCTGGCGGGCCGGCTCCGCGGCGATGTGATCGCCCAGGCGGTGCAGCTGATCCTCGAGTACGACCCGGCACCGCCGTACGCCGCCGGGAGCCCGGACACGGCGCCGCAGCAGGTCGTGGACCTGGTGCGCTCGCTCGTCCCGCCGAAGGATTAGGCGGTGTCGACGACGCGGTAGGCCTCCGCCAGCCGGCCGTCCGGCAGCCCGTGTTCACCCGCCGTCCGCAGCAGCTGGTCACGCAGCTCGGCCTCGACCGGGCGATCGAGCATCGGGGTCTGGCTGTCGTGCGCGCTGCAGGCCTTGACCTTGCTCTCGAACACGTCGGTGACGTCGACCGCCGTGTCGTCCTCCGGGCCGCCGAAGAGCCACACCCGAGCGACCTCCCAGGGCGGCAGATCCAGCTCGGGGAAGGCGAAGGCGTTGCGTGCGTCCGGATAGACGGCGGCCAGCGTCGCTGCACCGGTGGCGAGATGGTCCGGGTGGTACATGAACACGAAGCGGTAGTTGCGCTCGGGCGCGTGCGTGACGACCGCCTCCGGGCGCACCGTGCGCAGCACCCTGGTCAGCTCGCGTCGCAGGTCGCGGTCGGCCGCCACGAAGCCGTCCGGCCGGCCGAGGAAGACGCACCGCGTCGCACCGAGGATGTCCGCGGCGGCCTGCTGCTCCGCCCGCCGGATTCGCGGCACCTGCTCGCGCGGGACGGTGGCGTCGAAGCCGCCGCCGTCGCCGTCCGTGACGCAGACCACCGTGATGTCACAGCCCTGGCCGGCCCAGAGCGCGAGGAGCCCGCCGGCACCGAAGTCGGCGTCGTCCGGATGAGCGCCGACCACGACGGCGCGGCTCGGGATGTCCATGGCACCGCACCTACCCCGTTGCCAGCAGGTCCCGCACGTGGCCGGTCTCGTTCAGGCTGATGATGCCCCGCCGGCCGTCGCGGGCGGCACCGATCCGGGTGATCGAGCAGTACGCCGGCGGGAACCAGATCGTCCGCTCCTGCCCCAGCACCTGCCCGGCCGCGGCGTTGATGGCGCCCGCGTGGCTGAACAGCACCGCCCGCCCACCGGGGTGCCTCGCGACGATGCGCTCGACAGCGCCGACGACATGGGCGCGGAACGCGACGGGGTCGACGTCGTGGCTGTAGAGGTCGCCGTGCACCAGCGCCTCCCAACGGGGGTCACCCGCGGCCTTGAGCTCCTCGACGGGGACGTAGGAGCTGTCCTTGGCGTCGAACTCGGCCAGCCCCTCCTCCACGGTCGCGGTCAACCGCAGCGCCTGCTCGAGCGGTGCCGCCGTCTCCCGCGCGCGCCGGGACGGCGAGGTGTAGAGCGCGGTGACGTCGTCACCGGCCAGCGCCTGCACGACCCGTACCGCCTGCTCGTGGCCGCGGGCGGACAGCTCCGGATCGGCTGGGCCGCCGTCGTCCGTCGCGTCGACGCGGACCGGCAGGGCATGGCGGACGAGCACGATCTCCATGTGGCCGGACGCTAACCGCACGCGGCTGGCGACCGTCGGCCGGTGCCGCAGACTGGTTGGGTGCCCAGCGCCCTGCCCACCGGGATGCCCGTTCCCACCTCGGGCGCGCTGCCCGGGCCGGCACTTGCCGGTCTCGGCACCCGGCCGTTCGGTCTCTACCTGCACGTGCCGTTCTGTGCGTCCCGCTGCGGCTACTGCGATTTCAACACCTACGTCGGGTCCGAGCTCGGTGGTGGCGGGCTGCAGGACGGTTACGCCGACGCGGCGATCGCCGAGCTGCGCCTCGCCCGCTCCGTGCTCGGTGACGCCGTGCCCGTGGTCGACACCGTCTTCGTCGGTGGCGGCACGCCGACGCTCCTGCCGGCGGAGGATCTGGTGCGGCTGCTGCGCGCGGTCCGGGACATCTTCGGTCTTGCGCCGGGCGCCGAGGTCACGACCGAGGCCAATCCCGACTCGGTCGACGAGCGCTACCTCGCCGCGCTGCGGGCGGGCGGCTTCACGCGGGTGAGCCTCGGCATGCAGTCGGCGGTGTCCTCGGTGCTGCGGGTCCTGGACCGCACGCACACCTCGGGTCGGGCGCAGGCGGCCGCGAAGGAGGCGTTCTCGGCCGGCTTCGAGCAGGTCAGCCTCGACCTGATCTACGGCACACCGGGGGAGAGCGACGACGACTGGCGCGCCTCGCTGGACGCCGTGTCGGCTGCCGCACCCACGCACGTCTCGGCGTACGCGCTCATCGTCGAGGACGGCACCCGGCTCGGCCGGCAGGTGGCGAGGGGGCTGCTGCCGGCACCCGAGGACGACGTCCTGGCCGACCGCTACCTGATCGCCGAGCAGGTGCTGGCACCGTTGGGCTGGTACGAGGTCAGCAACTGGGGGGATCCGTGCCGGCACAACCTCGGCTACTGGCGGGGCGGCGACTGGTGGGGGATCGGCCCCGGCGCGCACAGCCACGTCGGCGGGGTGCGGTGGTGGAACGTCAAGCACCCGGCGGCGTACGCGCAGCGGCTGGAGGCGGGTGCGTCCCCGGGCGCGGGTCGCGAGGTGCTGACCGGGCAGGATGTGCGGGTGGAGCGGATCCTGCTGGAGCTGCGGCTGCGGGAGGGACTGCCGCTGGCACTCCTGCACCCGGCCGGGCGCGAGGCGGCACAGCGGCATGCGGAGGGCGGCCTGCTCGAGCTGCAGGGTGACCGCGCGGTGCTGACGCTGCGGGGGCGGCTGCTGGCTGACGCTGTCGTGCGCGACCTCGTCGACTGACGCGGGTGGCGGAGGTCACCGGAGCGGCCGCGGGGGAATGTGCGGTGCAGCCGGTAGGTTGTGACCACTACAGACGTTCGACCAACCGGTCCGACCGTCACCTGCGCGGGTGCACTCGCCCGCTGGTCGCATCGCTTGGTCGCCTTGCTCCGTCCCGCTCGTCGGGCCTGTCGCCGCGCGCCTCAACCGTCGCGGCCCTCGACACACAGCAACGGAGTTCCTCCTTCATGTCAGGCCGTCCCACCCCGTCCCGTTCCTCCTCCAGCCGCGGCGCCTCCGCCGGCCGCAACAGCCGCGGCCCCCGCCGCTCCGGCTCCAGCCGCCCGGCGCCGGCTCCCGTCAGGTCCGACCTGGAGCTCGCGCTCGACGCCGCTGCCGACGCCGCGGCCGCCACCCCCGATCTGCCCACCACCTTTGCTGCGCTCGGCCTGCCCGAGCGGCTCGTCATCGCGCTGGCCCGTCGCGGGATGGAGGCGCCCTTCGCCATCCAGACCCGCGCCATTCCCGACGCGCTCGCGGGCCGCGACGTGCTCGGCCGCGGCGCCACCGGCTCCGGCAAGACGCTGGCGTTCGGCCTCCCGCTGCTGGCCCGCCTCGTCGGCGGCGAGCGGCTGCGCGGCACCCCCCGCGGCCTGGTCCTCGTACCGACCCGCGAGCTCGCCCAGCAGGTGCACGACGCCCTGGCCCCGCTGGCGCAGGCGCTCGACCTCAAGATGACGACGGTCTACGGCGGCGCCTCGATGGGCCGGCAGATCGACCAGCTGCGCCGCGGCGTCGACGTCGTCGTCGCCACCCCGGGCCGGCTGCAGGACCTCATCGAGCAGCGTGAGTGCACGCTCGAGAGGCTGCAGGTCACCGTCCTCGACGAGGCAGATCACATGGCGGACCTCGGCTTCATGCCTGCGGTCACCAAGCTGCTCGACATGACGGCGGACGGCACACAGCGGCTGCTGTTCTCCGCAACGCTGGACCGTGGCGTCGACAAGCTGGTGCGGCAGTACCTCGTCGATCCGGCCGTCCATGCCGTCGCCTCCGCCGACAGCACCGTGACCACGATGGATCACCGCGTCTACGCCGTGCAGGGCGACGCGAAGGTCGACATCGCCGCCGAGATCGCCGCCCGCCCCGGCCGCACGCTGTTCTTCGTACGCACCAAGCACGGCGCGGACCGGCTGGCCCTGCAGATGCGCAAGGTCGGCGTCCAGGCCGCGGCGATCCACGGCAACCTCACCCAGCAGGCCCGCAAGCGGGCGCTGGAGAACTTCACCAGCGGCCACGCCCGGGTGCTGGTGGCGACCGACGTCGCCGCCCGGGGGATCCACGTCGACGCCGTCGACCTGGTCGTGCACTACGACCCGCCGGCGGACCACAAGGACTACCTGCACCGCTCCGGCCGCACCGCCCGTGCCGGCGCCAGCGGCACGGTGCTGTCGATGGTGACCAGCGACCAGGTGCGTGACCACCAGCGCATGCGCGAGCGCGCGGGGGTCCAGGCAAGCGCCGTCACCGTCGTGGCCGGCCACCCGGCCGTGCGCGAGCTGGCCGAGTCCGGGGAGCCGATCGAGGTCACGCCGCGCGCGCCGTACGTCCCGCGCCCGCAGGGCGACCGCCGGCGCTACACCGGCCGCTCCGGTGCGCCGAGCGGCGGCGGCGCCGGCCGTCCGCGTGCCGCCCGCACCGCGTAACCCCTGCCTACCGTCCCCGTCCCCAGAGGGGGCGGGGGGCGCCGGCCGGAGCGAGGCGGCATGATGCGCTGCATGTGTTCATCGTCCCTCGCCGAGGGAGCGTGTCGCCCGCTGCCCTGCCGGTGCGTGCGGGTGGCGGGGGCGGGCCGTTGACCTCGCCGGCACCCCTGCCGCCCGACGTCGTGGCGTTCCTCGACGAGTACATCTTCACGGTGGCCCAGCTGGAGGTCCTGCTGCTCGTGCACGAAGCGGGCGGTGTGGTCCGCACGGCTGCCGATCTCGCCCGGGAGTCCTACCTTCCCGAGCCGTCGATCACGCCGTGGCTCGATGCGCTGGTCGGCCGCGGCATCCTGCAGGCGGCCGAGAACGGCTACCGGTTCGCACCGCTCGATGAGAGGCTGCGGCAGTCCCTTGCGGCGGTGGCCGAGTGCTATGCGCGCCGCCGCGTGTCGGTCACCCGGCACGTGTACTCCTCGAAGGAGGACCCGGTGGCGCGGTTCGCCGACGCGTTCCGCTTCCGGAAGGACAGGGATTCATGAGCGGCGCCGTCGTCGCCTACACGCTGTGTGCGGCCACCAGCCTGCTGTGCGCCGTTCTCCTCGTGCGGAGCTACCTGGCAGGGCGGGTCCGGTTGCTGCTGTGGGCCGGCCTGTGCTTCAGCGCCCTGGCGGTGAACAACGTGCTCCTGCTCGTGGACCGCCAGGTCCTGCAGGATTTGGACCTGTCCCTGCTCCGGGACGCCTCCGGCCTGGTGGGCGTCTCCATCCTGCTGTTCGGCCTGATCTGGGAGTCCCGGTGAACGACTTCATCCAGGGCGCCACGATGCTGGCCTCGCTGGGCGTCGCGGTCTTCTTCTGGAAGTACTGGCGCACGACGCGGGACCGGTTGTTCATGGCCTTCTCGCTCGCCTTCGCGGTGTTCGCCCTGAACCGGGTGTTGCTGTCCGTGCTCGACCCGGAGTCCGAGGCGCGGACGTGGGTGTACCTGGTGCGCGCCGTGACGTTCGTCCTCATCGCGGTCGCGGTCCTGGACAAGAACTACGGCCCGCAGCCGCGCAACACCGCCGGGCGGTAGCGGGATCGGCCGTCATGCTTGCCGCGGCACGGCGTTGCGGGAGCCCGGCCGGCGGGTGGCGGCGAAGCCGACGGCGGCCGCGACGAGCAGCAGGACGCCGCCGAGGTAGTAGACGGCGCGGATGCCGACGGTATCGGCGAGCAGGCCACCGATGCCGAGGCTGGCCAGCCGCCCGGTCTGCCACAGCAGGTCCATCAGCGAGAACACCCGCCCGCGGGTGCGGTCGGTGACGTGGGACTGCAGCAGGCTGTTGAACGTCACCCCGCCGGTCGAGGTCGCGACGCCGTAGACCGCGAGTGCGCCGGCCGCGGCCGGGAGATTGCGCACGGAGGCCAGCACGAGGTCGACCGCGCCTCTGACCACGTACGGACCGAAGACGAACAGCGGTCGGCGGGGGTCGGGAATCAGGCGCAGCAGCAACGCCGGCCCGAGTGCGGCGCCCAGACCGATGGCTCCGACGAGCAGCCCGTAGGCATCCGCCGGAGCACGCAACTGCTCGGCGGCCAGCACGACGAGCAGCGCGCTGGTCGCTCCGGCCGACAGCGCGGCGAGCAGCTGCCCGATCGCCAGCGCCCGCAGCAGGCGGTCCCCGGCTACCAGGAGAACGCCCTCCTTCGCCTCGGCGAGCAACCGCCGCCGGCCGACGTCGCCGGGCGGCTCGATCAGCCGCAGGCCGCGCAGGACCAGCGCCGAGACGAGGAAGCTCGCGGCGTTGAGCGCGAACGCCCAAGCCGGCCCGACCAGGGCCACCAGCCCACCGGACACGGGCGCGAGCACGACCTGCGACAGCACCGCAGCCGTCCAGGTCGCACTGTTGGCCGCGACGATCTCGTGCTCGCGCACGATCGACGGCAGCACCGAATGGGCCGCGGGATTGAAGAAGACGGCGCCCGCCGACAGACCGAACGCCACCGCGTACACCACCAGCGGCTCGTCGTGCCACGCGGCGAGCACGATCGCGAACGCGGCCCGCACCAGATCGGCGGCCACCATGACGCGGATGCGGGGGAGCCGGTCCACGACCACGCCGGCGACCGGTGCCAGGAGCAGCACCGGCAGGATCTCGGCCACGACGACGCCGGCCACGCCCAGGCCTGAGCCGGTCAGCCGGTAGATGAGGATCGCGAGCGCGACAAAGCTGAACACGTCGCCCGACTGGCTCACCGTCCGCGCCGTCCACAGGCGGCGGAACTGCGGCTGCGCCAGCACGGTCCGGAAGCCGGGCCGGTGCTGATCGCCTCCCACGTCTGGTCCCGCCTCCCTCGCCCGTACCCGTGACCCCGACCGTGCCCCGGTCGGGGGCCGGCATGCGGACCCCGAAGTCGACCAGATCATGCGGCCCTGGCGGGTCATCGGCCACGGGAAGCGCCATGATGGTCGGTATGGCCGTCGCCGCAGTCCGTCTCAACCACGCCGTGCTGTTCGTCAGCGACCTGGAGCGCTCGCTCCGGTTCTGGACGGAGGTGTTCGGGATGCAGGTCGTGGTGCGTGAGCCGCGGGCGAACGCCGTGTTCCTGCGCCTGCCCCGCTCGGGCAACCACCACGACCTGGGTCTGTTCGGCCTCGGATCGGCTGCCGCCCCCAGGCCGGACGGCGCGATCGGGCTCTACCACCTGGCCTGGCAGGTGGACACCATCGACGAACTCGAACAGGCCCGCGCGACGCTGGTCGACGCCGGCGCCTACACCGGCGAGTCCAGCCACGGCGCGACCAAGAGCATCTACGGTGCCGACCCGGACGGCAACGAGTTCGAGGTGATGTGGATGCTGCCGCGGGAGGACTGGGGCAGCTACGAGGACAGCGCCCCGGTGGACCGGCTGGACCTGGCCGGCGAGGTGCGTCGGTGGAGCGGTCTCGGCACTGCCGGCCGGCTGCTCCCCGGTCCGGTCGACGCGCCGGCGTAGGCCTGACGGCGGAACAGCCGGGGCCTGACGGCGGAACAGCCGGCCCGCCGGTCCGGTTGCTCCGGGACATGCCACTTCCTCCCCCGCGCACCTGGCTGGTCACCGGCGCGTCCCGCGGCCTCGGACGCGCGTTCGCCGACGTCGCCCTGCAGGCCGGCGACCGCGTCGTCGCGACAGCCCGGAAGCCGGCCCAGCTCGACGACCTCGTCGCTGCCCATCCCGACACCGCCCTCGCGCTGGCACTGGACGTCACGGACAGAACCGCGGTCGAGCGGGTCGTCGCGGAGGCGACCTCGTTCACCGGCCGGCTCGATGTGCTGGTCAACAACGCCGGGTACGGCCTCGCCGGGGCGGTGGAGGAGGCGGGCGAGCAGGAGGTCCGCGACCAGTTCGAGGTCAACGTCTTCGGTGCCCTGTGGTGCACGCAGGCCGTGCTGCCCGTGATGCGCGCGCAAGGCGCCGGTCACCTGTTCCAGATCTCCAGCATCGGGGGCGTGGCCGGCTTCCTCAACACCGGCATCTACCACGCGAGCAAGTGGGCACTGGAGGGGTTCTCGGAGTCGCTGGCCCAGGAGGTCGCCGGCTTCGGGATCGGGGTGACCATCGTCGAGCCCGGCCCGTTCCGCACCGACTGGAACGGCGACAGCATGGTGCGGGCGAACCCGATGCCGGAGTACGACGAGCTGCTCGCCGCGCGCCGTTCGGCGATGTCGGGCTCGCTGGCGCGGACCCAGCCCGGTGACCCGCACAAGGCGGCGCAGGCGCTGCTGACCGTGCTGGACGACCCGCAGCCGCCACGCCGTCTGCTGCTCGGCAAGCTTGCTGCCGACGTCGCTCCGGCGACCTACCAGCAGCGTCTCGCGGAGTGGGCCGCGTGGGACCACGTCGCCCGGGACGCCGACTTCGACGACTGAAGCGGTCCGGTGTCAGGTCCGGGACATTGACCCGAGCCATCCCCGCGACGTCATTCTCGTCCGCGGAGCGTCAGGGTGATCCGGTGACGACGAAGTCGTCCGGATGACGTCATCTTGTCCGGCAGCGTCGAAGCAACCCTCGACCGTTGAGCCGGGCGCCGCGTGGGCAGCGGCGGCCTGACGTCGTCGGCGACCTCTGATGCCCCCAGAACAGTGGCCGCCCGTAGCGCGGATCCGCTGCGACTCACGCCTCAGCCATTGCCGGCCGTCAGGCCGGCTCCTGCTCACGCACCTCGCTGAGGTGTGCGCCTGGGGCGAGTCCCCCAGATCCGCGCGTCCTGCCCCCAGATCGTCAGCAGGGCACTGTCATGGGTGCCGCCACTGATAAGGGTCAGCGGACGCTGGCGAAGCAGGACGGGCCGCATCTCCTGGGGCGCGACGAGGGCGCCCGTACCGGTCTGCAGGCGTGCGCCGTCGTGCGCGAGGGCTCGGACGCGTGGTGCGCCAGCCCCGCCCGGCTGATTTTTCCTGGCAGACCGCTGCCCTTGGGGCGCCGCACGCCCGGCTGTCGGCTCTGTCGTCCACCCAGCGGGCCGGGGCGCCGGACGCCATCGCGCTGCACTCCGGCTACCCCGGTCGCGAGCTGCTCCCGGAGCGTCTCGTCAGGGCGGCACTGGCCAAGGCCTCGAGGTCCGAGGCGGCGCTGTCGTGCCCGGCTGCAGGGCTGCCGGAGCTGCAGACGTGGTTCGCCGGTCAGGTCGCCGCCGGTGCCCCGATCGGCGTCACGCCGCCTTCCGCCCGCGACGTGCTAGTCGTCGCGGGGAGTCAAAGCGGGCTGAGCTCAATCTTCCGGGCGCTGGTCGGCCCAGGCCGGCCGCTGCTGATCGAGTCGCCCACGTACTGGGGCGCGCTGCTGGCCGCCGAGCAGGCCGGCGTAACCCTGGTGCCAGTGCCGACCGGGGCGCACGGCCCCGATCCCGACGATGTCGAGCGGGCGTTCACAATGACGGGGGCCCGTCTAAGCGGAGCCTGTTGCTTCTGTCGTAGGGCTGTGACACTGTGAATAGCCAAGGAGGAAGTATTCAGTGAGTGTCATGGAGCTTGATCATGTGGCGCTCGGCCGTCGGCTACGCGAGGTTCGAGAGGCAGCGCGCGTGTCTCAGCACGATGCCGCCGACGCGATCGAGGTGTCTCAGCCGACGTACTCCCGCATCGAGCAGGGCCAGCGCCCGCTCAAGGGCGACGAGATCGTCGTACTTGCCGACCTCCTCGGCGTTCGCGCCGCGGCGATCACCGCCGGCGCGCAAATCCGACGCCGGGCCCGGATCGCAGCCCGAACCGACGGCACAGCATCTCCGATGGCCGCGATGCGGGAGCGGCTGTACGCCTACCTGGAGCTGGACGAGTACCTGACCGAGCAGGGCGTCGCGATGGCGTGACCAACGAACAGGAGGCACGCCGCCGCGCGGAGGCGTTCCGCGAGCGCTTCGAGATTGGCACTCGTCCGCTGGGCGACCTCTTCGAGCTCGTCCACGACACGGTCGGCTGTGACGTTCTGGCGATGTCGGCCGACGGCGCCGAGCACGGCCTGTCCATGGCGGACCCGCTCAGCGGGCGGGCCGTGATCGCCGTAGCCATCACCGAGCACCCCATGAGGCAGCGGTCGTCGATCGCGCACGAGCTCGGGCACATCCTGGCCGGTGACGTGGACCGCGAACTGGACCATCCGCCCGGTGTGCGCAGCGACGAGGAGATCCAGGCCGACGCGTTCGCCCGGCACCTGCTCCTTCCGCTGGCTGCAGTGTCGCCGCACGGGGCTGACGTCGCGGTAGACGAGGCGTGGCTGTCGCATCTGGTGCAGGAGTTCTGCGTCTCGCCGCACATCGCGGCAATCCAGCTCAAGGACGCCAGGCTCATCGACGACGACACCTCCCAGCAGTGGTCCCGGTTCCGCGCCGGGACGGTCGCGGCCCGCTACGGCTGGCTCAGCCAGTACCAGGCGATGTCGGCTGCGTCTTCGCAGCCCCGCGCGCCCCAGAGCCTGATGCGCCGGGCAGCGGAGGGGTACCGCATCGGTGTGCTTGGCATCGCGGAGCTCTCAGCCTGGTACGGCGTCCCGGCCGAGATCCTCGACGCCGAGCTGGAGCTCTCAGCGGCGACAGACGATGCCGGCTCCACGGTCGGTCACGACTGGGACGAGGACGCTCCGCTGTTGCCGCCGGGCTTCGCGCCGCCGTCGCCCTCCTCGTGAGTGTTCTGCTCGACGCTGGGCCGGTCTTGAACTTCCTCGCCGTCGGCCAGCAGAACGTGCTGGCCAAGGCCGCCGATCATGTGGGCTTGCAGATGTGTGCGCCGGCGCGCATCGACACCGAGGTGCAGGGCATGGCCAAGGACCCGCTGTTCTCCTCGACCGCGGTCGCCGCGACCTGGCGCAAGCTCACCGCGTCCGGCCGCATCAGCATCCTGTCCGACGAGCTCACCCCCTCGGTGTTCACCGCGGCAGTGACCCGCATCAGCGGCGTCCCCGCTGCGACCCGGGTCCGGTCGCGCAAGAGCCTCGGCGAGATCATGGTGCTCGCGCACGCGTCCGCGCTCGCACAGGCCGGGACCAACGTCATCGTCCTCATCGACGAGCAGGACGGCCGCGACCGGGCTGCCCGCGAGCAGGGGTGGTTGCGACGCAGCGCTGCTCCGGGGCAGCTGGCCCTGTGGAGCACCAAGCAGGTGCTCAAGCAGGCGCAGCCAGGGTGGATCGCCGGTGGCTTCACCTGGCAGCAGGTGTACGTCCAGATGCGTCCCTTCGACGCAGGACTCCCGCCGCTGTGACCGCGCTCGGCGGGGCGGCGCGAGGCAGCAGCGCAACCGTCAGCTCGCCCGTAGATGCTCATGTACAGGGCACGGGAGGTCGCCGTACTGTCCGACTTTTTAGGGGCACCTGATGTGGCCACGACGTCTTGGCGCACCAGACACCTGGCGGAGCTGGCTACCGCCGGGTGGCGGGTGGGACGTCGTCTTCGTCGCGGATCTGCACGATCACGTTGACACTCAGGTCCAGCGCCAACGCCGTGGCGCGCAGCGTGTTCTCGGCGAGCATTGCTCGGACATCGGCCACCCTGGCCAGGGCAATTTGCCTGCGGGCCTCGTCGAACCTGGCGATGAAGTCGGTCGCTGCCCGTGCCCGCTCAGCCGCGGTGGGCAGAGCTTGGATGTGCTCCAGCGCTGCCGTTACGGCCGCCGTGACAGCGGCGTCGGGTGTCTTCCCGATACGGCGTCGACGTCGGGCGGGCGGCATTCGAGCAGCCTCGTCTGTACATGTTCATGTACAAGCGCAGGCGCACCGATCGCTCAGCACCGTCTGCGGCGCCACCGGGGCCGCGCCACAACAGGCCGGGCGAGCTCAACGGTCGGGTGGCCGACCCAGGCGTGAACGTGAAGCCCCTGCTCCGGGGTTGTCCCTGCGGGTGAGAGGGCAGCGACACGACGTGATGACTGCAGCTCGGGCAGAGCGGGCACGGCGCGTTCGCACCCGGAACTTATCCGGCCCGCACGTCTCCGACCCGTGCCCGAGGTGCGGTTGCGACGACGGGGGCGCGGGACATGTGACGCGCCGCCTCATCGTCTGGTCCAGCGAGCCGGGCACCTTCGCCTGGAGCTGCCCGGAATGCCGGGGAACGTGGGCTGAGCGCAAGCGCTGAGCACGTCACGCCACGCCACCGCTCTTCCGGGGTCTGCCACGTGCGCTGTACATGACCATGTACAGGTACAGGCGAAGGTCGTGGAAGTGTCGGGGGCCGCGGCTACGGTCGGCTCGACACGTCGATCACCTCGTTGGAGGAGTAGATGAGCGAGCGCCTGTACATCAAGAACGGAGCACCGCTGAAGCTCAGCGGAGACAACGTCTTCGACCGCAACGGCCGTCACGTCGGGCGTCGCCGCGGCAACAAGATCTACGCGCCCAACGGGCGGTACGCCGCCACCATCGTGGGCGACCGCGCCGTGTACCGCAGCACCGACAGCGCGAGCGTCGGCTCGCCGTTTGCCACCAGCGCGAGCGCCGGCTCAGCGTCGGCGGACCGAGCTGGCTCGGCGATGTGGGGCGACGAGCCCTTCACCTGACCAGCATCAACCGAGCCCTGGGTGAGAGCCGCCGACTGGAACTGGAGCTGCGGAGCCGACTGACCGCGGTCGACGCAGAGCAGGACGCCCTCATCGAGGAGCTCCGCTGGCAAGCCGGCAACGAGATCATCGCCCTGCACACGGAGGGCTACCTGACGTAGGTTATCTGGCACTATGGCAGCTCGACCGCCAGGGTGCCGGTGCGAGCTACTGAGCGCGTGGGCCTGTTCGGTCCTTGATCGGCGGGCCGAACAGCGCGTGCAGCGCTGCCTGCTCGCCGCTGCCGTCGACCTGGGCCTGGTGGAGCACGTCGTTCCACGCCGCCTGTCCTTCGGCGATGTGCTCGACACAGCAGAAGCGGCGGACATGCGCCGTGTGGTCAGCGTGACGTGGTCCACGCCGAGCTCGGTCTGGCAACGGGCGTTGGCGCAGCGGTCCCACCCGAGCCACTGGTGGATGTTCCACGGACCCGAGTGAGCGAACGCAGCAGCCATACGGCCCATCATGTTCGCCACGAGCTCCACCAGGCGCTCGGCAGGTCCCCGGGGTGCGGGCGGGCGCCGCCGCCGCGGACCTCGGCAAAGCGCCCAGAAGTGTCACAGCTCCGCTCTACCGTGCGCCCACGAGCCGGACGGGGACGGTGAGCGTGGCGATGAGCGAAGACAAGGCGGGCGGCGAAGAGCTGTCCGTCGGCGTCGACGACGCCCGCCTCGCCACCGCGTACCTGCTCGCCCGTGAGTCCGACGAGTACATCGCCGTCATGGACGTCCTCGAGACCTCCGTCAACGACCTCACCCCGGGCGAGGTCGCCGCAGCGCTGACCGCCGCCGGCACGCCGATCGACGTCAAGACCGTCGAGGCCCGACTTGAGTCGCTGCGCCGCTGGATCGCCGCGTCGGCGCGCACCGACACCTCGCAGATCCTCCGGCACGCAGACCTCCTAGCCCGCAACTGGCGCTACACCGCCACCCCCGTCGGCCGGCAGGTTCAGCGCTTCTACCGCAACGTCCTGGCCGGCACGCCGTCGCTGCGCGAGATCCCGCTGTCCAGCCTGGAGCGCGTCGTCCGCAGCCTCGAGCGGCTCGCCGGCAATCCCGACGCGCCACTGGAGGAGGTCGCCGAGCACATCGGGCAGCTGTTCACCTCCCACGACGACCTCGACGGAGCCCTCGTCGGCGCCGAAGACGCCCTCACCGGCCTCGCGGACCGCTTCGACCTCGACAACGAAGCCACAGGCGAGCTCAAGGAGATGCTCGTCAACTACGCGACCCGCGTCGCGACGGAACTCGAGCGCGGCGCCGCCCGCGCCGCCGCAGCGCTGGACATCCTCCAGCCCCACGCCGGCGCCCTCGTCGACGCCGCCGTCACCACCTCCGAGGCACGAGCGCTCATCCAGAGCGGCGCACTCACCGCGTCCCGCGGCGGACGGACCGAGGACTGGGCGGGCCTGGCCGCCTGGTTCAGCCCCGACACAGGCCGCGCCGCCCGGTTCGCGCTGCGCCTGGTCCGCGCGCTGCCCGGCATGCACGCCAACCTCCGCCGCCTGCACACATCCTCGGGCACCGCGACGTCCCGGGCACGAGCACTCGCCCTCGCCAAGGCCGTCCGCGACCGGGACCTCGGCACGGCCGTCACCCTCGCCGTGCTCGGCGATCACCGCTGGCGCAAGCTGTACGGCGCCGCCGACGACACCGACCTCACCCGCAACCCCGCGTGGCGCGACGGACCCAGCGTCGAGATCCCTGAGCTGCTCCGCGCCACCGGACGCACCGGCGCCCGCGGCCGCGCCCCGGCAGCCCGTGACAACACCGAGGCGACCGCGATCGTCGCCGCGCGGCGCGCCGAGCGTCTCGCCACACACCGCGACGCCGTCGCCGAAGTCCTCGCCGCACAGCCAGGCGACCAGCTCAGCGACGGCGCAGCCCGCGTCGCGTACGCCTCCGTGCTCGCCGCCGCCCGCCGCCGCACCCGGGCCAGCTCACGCACCGGAGAGTGCGACGGGCTGGCCTGCACGCTGTGGCACACGCCAGGTGTCACCGGAGTCCTGCGCGCGCGTACCTGGCAGATCCTGCTGCCCGACCGGCAGATCGCGTTCCACCGCCGCGGCAGCGTCGCAATGCCGCCGAGCTCCGGGACCGCCACGGCCGACCCGGGCGGCCCCGTCCGCCTCATCGGAGGAGTCGCATGACCACCGCAGCAGGCGCGACCAGTCGTGCACGCAAGGTCTGGAACCCCGACGCTGGTGAGGAAGCCGCGGCCGTCCTGCGCCGTCTGTGCGTGCAGCCGTGGCTAATCGGCGGCCGCGACGACGAGCACATCGCCGCAGTCCGCCGCAACGCCACCGGCATCCGCGACATCCTCAGCCGCCTCGGCTGGGTGCTGGTCGTCGAGCGCGACCTGGTTCGGCTGCGCAAGAGCCCACCCGTGCGCCGCGCCGCCTGGGCCACTGACGGGCCCGCACCGCTCACCTGCTCGTGGTTCTTCCTGCTGGTCGCCGCGGCCGAGAGCCTGCCGCCCAAGTGCTCCATCGCGCACCTGGTCACCGCAGCGCGCGCCGCCGCGGCCGACGCCGACATCGCCACGACCGGAGACATCGCCGAGCGACGCGCGATCGTCCAGGCCCTGAAGATGCTGGACGAACGCGGCGTGGTCACCCCCGAGGACGGCGACGTGGACGGGTTCATCCGAGACGAGGACGCCCCCGTGCTGCTGGCCGTTCACCACACCCGGCTCGTGCACGTCATCGCCAACTTCGGACCCGGCGACCCCCGCGACGACACCGGATCGTGGCTCACGGCGCTGGAGTGTGAGAGCGACCCGGCGCGACGAATGCGCCGCAAGCTCGTCGACGACACCCTCGTGCACGTGACCGACCTGGACGAGTCCGAAGCCGACTGGCTCAGCCGCCGCGTCCGCGCCGACGACGGCGCGCAGATCGCCGCCGGGTTCGGCCTGCACCTGGAACGACGCGCAGAAGGCGCCGCGTTCATCGTCCCCGAGCAGGGGTTCCGGCACGCCCGCGAACTCGGCGACCACCCTTTCCCCGTCCCCGGCACGGTCGGCCACGCAGCGCTGCTGCTGTGCGACTACGCCGGCGAGGTCGGCACCCAGAGCGGTGCGCCCGGCCCCGGGTGGCGCGGTCTGACAGAGCACGACGTCCTGGCACACCTCAGCGTCCTCATCGACCGATACGCCGCGGGCAAGGGCGGGTGGAGCGTCGACCTCGCGGCTGAGCCGGCGACGCTGGCCGAGCACGTCGCGGCACTGCTCGAGGCGCTCGGCGTCCTCGGCCGCCGCGAAGACGCCCTGCGCACCTGGTGGTTCTCACCCGCGACCGGCCGCTGGCCCGCACCCGCCAGCACACCCGCGCGCTCAATCACCGGCAGGGATGACTCGGCGTCCGGCACGGACAGCGACGGTCCGCAGCAGCAGCTGAGTCTGGAGTCAACCTCATGACCATCGACGCGACCGCGCTGTTCGCCGAGAACGCGCTGCAGCCCGCAGTCGACAACACCGGCCGATTCGGAGGGCGCTGGCGCCTCGTCGGCGCCGGACTCAGCAACATCTGGCGCTACGGCGACCTGGAACTGCCCGCCGAGTCCGGGCGACTGCTCATCCGCGGGCCCAACGGCACCGGGAAGACCACCGCGCTGGAAGCGCTGTGGCCGTACCTGCTCGACCTCAACGCCGGCAAGCTCGCCGCCGGCAAGGCCCGGCACACCACCCTCAAGCTGCTCATGAGCGAAGGTGCCGTCGGCAAGCGCCGCTACGGCTACACCTGGATCACGTTCGCCGCGCCCGACACCAACGAGCTCCAGAGCTACGGCGTGCGCCTGCAGTACTCCGAGGGCGCCTCGCCGGCGGTGCGGGCGATCCCGTTCACCGTGCCCGGTCGCCCTCTGCACGGGCTCAGCCTCCACGGCCCCGGGCGCGCAGCGCTCACCGTCGAGCAGTTCACCGAGTCCGTCGACGCGCTCGGCGGACAGGTCTTCGACGACAGCAGCGCGTATGTGACCGACATGGCGGCCCGCCTGTGGCACAGCACCCCGGGTGAGATGAACCTGCTCGCCGCACGCCTGCGCGAGGTCCGCAACCCGACCCTGCTCGGCGAGGTCTCGCCGCGCGGCGCCGCCGACGCGCTGCGAGCGTCGCTGCCCGGCGTCGCCGACGACGTCATCACCGCCACCGCCGACGCCCTCGAGGGCTCCGCTGCGACCCGGGAGGCGTTCGCCCGTGACCGCGCCGACGCCGCAGCGCTGCGCGAGTTCGCTGAGCTCTGGGCCGGCCATGTCGTCGAGGTGACCAACGCCGTCCACAGCGCCGCCGAAGTCGCGGCTGGGCGAGAGACGCAGCTGCGCGGCGAACTGCGCCACCACGAGAAGCTCCTGACCAGCAGCCGAGACACCAAGACCTCCCTGACCGTTGAGCAGACGGCGCTCGGCGAGGAACAGCAGGAACTCGCCGGGCACATCGAGGCCCTGCAGAACAGCGAGCCGTACAAGCAGGCCGGCGTTCTCACACAGCTACGGGAGACGCTGACCGCCCAGGAGGCGGCTGCCGGGGCCGAGATCCGCGCACTGCAGCAGGCAGCTAGAGGGATCGCCCAGGAGACCCAGGGCCTGCGCAGCAACCTGACGACGCTGTCCGAGAGCCTGGAGGCCGCCGACGCCAGCGCTCTCGAGAGCGACCCGACCCGCGCCTCCGCAGCGGCGCTCGTCGAGGTCGAGACCCGCCCGGCCGAGGTCCTGACCGTCGGTGAGGACGTCGCCGACCCCGGGCCGGTTCTGCTCGTCCGCGCAGACCCCACCGCGCTACGCGCCGTAGCGGAGGAGTGGCAGGCGACCGCGGAGAGCGTGCGGCAGCAAGCCGAGCGGGCCCAGATGCTCGTCGTCCAGCACAAGCCGGTCGAGCAGGCTCGCAAGCGCGCTGAGGAGGCCGACAAGGCCGCGGAGCACGCCGTTGGCGTCGCAGAGCGCTCCGCCGTCCACGCCGTCGACGCCACTGCTGCGGCCAAGGCAGCCGCAGCCGGCCTCCTGGACGCGGCTGCCGCCTGGTGTAGCTCCGACAGCGTTCGGCAGCTGCGCACCCACATCACGGCCGAGCAGGACCCGGACGCGGCTGACGAGGTTGCGGCCGGGCTCGTCGAGCAGGACGAAATCGACGAGCAGCGCGGCGCGGAGTCAGCCGCCGTTCTGGAGGCCGCCGAGGAATGGGCCGCACGGGTGCAGACAGAAGTCAGCGCCGCAGCAGCGGAGCTCCGCCAGCAGGCCAGCATCGCCCAGGCAGCTGCTCAGCAGCACCGCGGGCAGGCAGGCGTCCTTCGTGCGGAAGCCGAGGCGCTGCGCAGCGGACGCCTCCTGCCGCTGCCGCGGCCGGCGTGGCTCGACGTCGGCGACGACAGCGATGCGCTCGGCAACGCGATCGAGTGGCAGCCGGCAGTGCCACAGGCCGAGCGGGACCGGCTCGAGGCAGCACTGGCAGCATCCGGGGTACTGGCCGCCGGGCTGAGCAGCGACGGAGCAAACGCCAGCCGATGGCGGGTGCACTCCGACGCCGCTGAGCAGCAGGACAGCCTCGCGGCTGTTCTGCGCATCGACTACCGGCACCCTCACGCTGCAGTCGCAGAGCTCGTACTGCGCCGCATCGCGCTCGTCGACACCGCCACCGCCCTCAGCGGCGACTCTGAGCTGGTCATCGGACGCGACGGCACGTTCCGGACCGGCGCCGCCATCGGCACCCCTGACGGGGCCGCTGCCGGCGAGGTCGCTCCGAAGGCGCAGTACATCGGGGCGGCTCAGCGTCGCGCCGCCGCGCTCGCCCAGGCCGACGAGCTGGAGCGGCAGGCCGGCGAGCTCGACCGCCAGGCGAACGTCCTCGACGAGCAGGCACAGGCGACGCTGTCCACCCGCACCGTCGTGCTCAGCGCCGGCAGCACTTTCCCGGGCCGGCAGGCACTGCGGACCGCCGAGGGCAGCAGGGCAGCGGCCGCACGCACAGCCCGAGATGACCGGTCAGCAGCCGACGAGCTCGCTGGCAAGGCGCTCGCTGAGCACGCCGAACATCAGCGACTGCGCAGCCAGTGGGTCGACAACGTCGTCGCCCTCGGACTCACACCCGAGCTCGACACGCTCGCCCGTCTCGCCGAGAGCGGCCAGCACAGCGCCAAGCAGCTGCGTGACGCGGCAGCGGCCGTCGCAGGCCGGCATGTGGCCACCCTTGAGCGTCTGCTCGCCGGTGTCTCCAGCGTCGACGAACGCCGGGCACAGCTGCCTGGGCAGCACGCTCACGTCCGTGACGTCCACGCGCTGGCGACCAGGACGGCCAGCAAGCTTGCGACGCTGGAGGCCGAGAGCGGCAGCAGCGTCACCGAGACGCTGGAGGAACTGCACACGGCCAACAGCCGGCACGGCGAGATCGGCAGGCGGCTCAGCGAGATCAACGGGCTCCTGCAGGCCGCGATCGCCGATCATGCCAAGCACGAGACCAACGTCGCCGCGGTCGAGGCGAGCCTGCGTGAGGCGCAGCCCGCCGCCGAAGCGGCGCTGCACGCACTGCGACGGCATCTCGCAGCACCGGGCGTCGGCGAGGTCGTCCTCGGCACGCACCCTCTGGTCGAGGACGACCTCCTCGAGCAGATCCGCACCGCGATCATCGGGCGCAAGACCACCGTGCGCCGCACCCTGCTCATCGGGTACGACGACGCCCGCGCCAAACTCGCCGGCACCTGGGCGCTGGACAACGCCGAACCGCTCGGCGACCTGCTCAGCTACACGCTCACCCGCCGCGACACTGTGTACACCGCACCGCAGGCAGCGCAGCGAGCGGAGCACCTCGCCGAGCAGGCCGAACAAGCCCTCGCAGCAGCCGAGGAGGAGGCGCTGAGCGAGTTCATCATCGGCCGGCTCCCCAACGCCATCAGCACCGCCTGGACCCAACTTCACGACTGGGTCAAGGAGGTCAACAAGAAGATGCGATCCGCCACCGCGAGCTCCGGAGTCGGCGTCCAGGTCCGCGTTCACCCCAGCGACCACATGTCACCCAGCGCCCGGCGCGTGTACGAGCTCGCGTGCAAGACCAGCCTCGCGCTGCGCACCGACGAGGAGAACGCCGAACTCGGCCGCGCCCTGCAGTCGCTCATCGACGCCGCCGACGGCGAGACGATGACCGAGCGGATCGCCGCCGGTGTTGATGTCCGCGAGTGGGTCGACGTGCACTACGAGATCACTCGCCCCGGCTCCGAGAAGGTCGAACGCTGGGGCCAGCGCACCGGCCTCTCCGGCGGAGAGCGACGGCTCGTCGTCCTCGCACCCATGCTCGCCGCCGTCGCCGCCGCGTACGACCGCAGCCCGGCGACGTCCGCACGGCTCGCAGCGCTCGACGAGGTCCCCGCCGAGGTCGATGAGCAGGGACGCGAGAGCCTCGCCCGCTACCTCGCCGCCCTCGACCTCGACCTCATCTGCACCAGCTACCTCTGGGACGGCGCACCCGGCGCCTGGGACGGCATCGACGCCCACGACCTCGAAGCCGCGCCCGACGGCACCGTCGTCGCGTTTCCTATGCTCATCCGCGGCGACGAGCTCCTGCCTGGCGACCCGGGCGCTCCCGACAGCACGGGGCATGCGTGAGCTGCACGCTCTGCGACGACGCGTGTGCCGATGCCGACCTGCGCCCGCTGCTGCAGGCCGACATCAGCTGGCTGTGGGCGCAGATCGCCGACGCCGCAGACCGCCGGGGCGACCCGCACATGAGCACCGGCACCCTCGACGTCACCCCGCCAGGGGATGCGGCCGCCCGAGCAGCGGCCCTCGGGCTCATCGCAGACCGTCCCCTGACAAGTCGGCGCAAGCGCGTCGACCTCAAGGCCCTCACCGCGCAGCTGCGCCACCGCGGACCGGCGCTGACGCCCGGCGCGGTCGCCGCCCACGCCCGCGGCGGCCCGCTGGCACAGCGCAGCAAGGCGCTCGCTGAGAAGCAGCAGCGAGAGTCAACGCTGCGCCCGCTCATCCACGCGCTCACCCGGCACGCGGTGCTGAACGAGCAGGTGACGCCCGATCAGCTCTGGGAGGGGCTGCGCCGCACCGGCTGGCTCGCCCGCCTCCACGCGCACCCCGACGCCAGCGCACTCGTCGAGACGGCAGATCGGGTATTGGCCGCACTGCCCACCGACGGTGGCCGGGTCGACCGGCGCCGGCTCGCGGAGACAGCCACCGGCAACCCACACGCGCTCGACGAGGCAACAGGCCTCGCCGGCCTGGTCCTCGCCACGCTCATAAGCGCCGGCGTCATCCCGGCAGGCAGTCGTACGCGACCCGCCTGGGCAGCAGTCGCGGTGGACCTCGACGATCTCACCGGCGGGCTGCTCACGCTCGGTCTCCGGCCGGCAGGGTGGGTGCTGCCGCACGACGCGATCATCACCCTGCCACCCAGAGCGCTCCGCGACGTCCAGTGGGCGGCTGCTCCGCCATCGGGCGGCACCGTGTTCATCACCGAGAACCCATCGGTCATCGCGGCCGCCGCCGACCACGTCCACACCGAGCCGGTGTTCGTCGTCTGCACATCAGGCACCCCCGCCGCCAGCGAGATCGACGCACTCAGCCGCCTAGGCGGCGCAGGCTGGGCGGTGAAAGTCCGGGCGGACTTCGACGTCGCCGGCGTCGACCACGTCCGCGCGCTGCTCGTCGGCATCCCCGGCGCCGAGCCGTGGCGCATGAGCGCGGCCGAGTACGCGCGGCACGCGCGAGAGGGCCGAGCCACCATCAGCCTGCTGGGGCAGGTAGCCGCGACGCCCTGGGACGCCCGACTTCAAGACGTCATGCACCAGCATGGCGTCGCCGTGTTCGAAGAGTCGATGCTCACCGACCTCCTGGCCGACCTCGGCCACAACGGCCAAGCCCCCTACGAAACGGGCAGCGCCGACGGGCGACGACTGCTCAGCCCTGACCCGGCAGCACCATTGACGCCATGACTTCCCTGGCCGGTGTCCGAACGGCTGCTCAACCAGCTGCTCCGCGACGGCAGCGCAGCCCGCCCCGCGATCATCCAGGCGCTGCAGGCCACCCTCGACCGCGTCCCCAGCACCACGCTCGCCATCCTCGCCGATGAGCCCGGCATTTAGCTCACCGCCGAGCTGATCGACGCGGTCAGCGAGCGCGGAGACGTCCACGCCGTCCAGGCTCTGCTGCGCCGCGAGAAGCTGCAGCCGGCCGATCGGCAGCGCCTGCTCAAGCGGCAGTGGCACGTCGCAACCGGACCCGCCGAACGAGCCACCGCTGCTCAGCGGGCCGGGCCTCAGCGACAACGACAAGCTGGACCTCCTCGGCGGCGTTGAAGACGCAGAGCTCACCCGGCTCTGCGTCGTCGCCGACCACGACGCCGCCACCCTCGTCCTCGCCGAGATCGAGCGACGCACCGGGCGCGAGGCGCAGTGGACCGTCGCCCGCCTCGACACCCCGGCGCTGCCCGAGAAGACCCTGCTGCAGGTCCCAGTCACACTCGAGTGCCTGATCGGGCTGCTCGCCCAGCTGCCCCAGCCGCCCCGCTGGTCGGAGGCGCCCGCCGAGCAGATCGAGACAGCCCGCCGAGCTTCGAAGCGCGCAGAGGCACTGCTGCTGCACATCATCCGGCGGCAAGGACAGCTGATCATGCGCGCGTGGCACGACTCCGACCTGCAGCGGAAGGCGGGCGCTGACCCCAGCGAGGAGCGCGAGCCGACTGCGTTCGACAGGATCCGTGCGGCCCACCGAGACGTCATCATGACGCTGCACCCCAACGAGACCCTGGTCTGGGACCTGCTCGACGATCAACTGCTCACCTGGCGCGTCCAGCAGCACGTCGAGTACGCCGAGCAGTGCTGGCAGACGGCGGCGCTGTACGACCGAGTCAGCGCCGGAGAACCGGCTCAGGCCGTCGCCGCCGAGTACCTCAAGCTGCTCAACATCGGGCCCGGAACGGCCAAGCCCGACAGCAAGCTCATCGACGACTTTAGAACCGAGTTCCTCAAGCACTGCGAAGCCGGCGTCGGCGCCCAGGAGCAAGCATCGCTACACCGTTCACCGAACCGCCGACACGCTCGTCCTGGGTACCACCTTCGAGCTCCCCAGCTGGCAGCGCTACCCGGAGGCGGCACACCGCGAAGCACGCAGCGGCGGCACCACCTGGGCCACCAGGCACGACGTGCTCAGCCAACTCCGAGACACGGTCCTCGACGCAGCAGCGCCCGCCTGCTGGGCCGACTGGCCCGACCCGCCGATGCAGCCCGCCGCAGCGAGTGGGCCACCGTCGCTGTCGCGCTCTGGGAACGAGACCAGGCCGCCGGCCGCCCGATCGACCGCAATCATCAAGGTCGCCGCTGGCGAGGGTGCGCACGAGTGCCGGGCCGGCACCAACTGCTCACAGGGCCGATGTGGTCCGCCTGCTTACCTGAGTCTGCACACCCCTTGACCATTCAGGGTTGTGTCAGGTCTGCCGTTGAGCACATGGAGCCGCGGACCGGGGGCCGCGCGAGGCTCACCGGCGGAGCGCCGACGGCCGAACCAGGAGTTTGTCGGCCGCTGGACGGCTTGACGCCGGCCAGATGGGCTTGTCGTGGACCGGAGGGTCTGTCACGACTGCTGGATGGCCTGGCGATACCTACATCGGATCTGACATCCGCCTCGCCCCGGACACCCCCGTACACTTGGCACTCCCGTTGCAGGAGTGCCAGAGGAGGTGCGCAGCGTGCTGGACGACCGCAAGCTCGAGGTCCTGCGTGCCATCGTCGAGGACTTCGTCTCGACCACCGAGCCGGTGGGCTCGAAGTCCCTGGCCGAGCGGCACGGCCTCGGCGTCAGCCCCGCCACCGTGCGCAACGACATGGCGGCGCTCGAGGACGAGGGCTACATCACCCACCCGCACACCAGCGCGGGTCGTATCCCGACCGACAAGGGCTACCGGCTGTTCGTGGACCAGCTGTCCGCGGTCAAGCCGCTGTCGGCCCCGGAGCGGCGCGCCATCGAGACCTTCCTGCAGGGCGCGGTCGACCTGGACGACGTCGTACGCCGTTCCGTGCGCCTGCTGGCCCAGCTGACCCGGCAGGTCGCGGTCGTGCAGTACCCCTCGCTGTCGCGCAGCGCGGTACGGCACCTAGAGATCGTCCACCTCGCACCGAACCGCCTGCTGCTGGTGCTCATCACCGACACCGGCCGGGTCGAACAGCGGGTCGTCGAACTGCCGGGGTCGCTGTCCGAGCAGGACGTGTCGCTGCTGCGCTCGGTGTTCGGCAGCCGGTTGCACGGCGCCCGGCTGGTCGACGTGCCGGCTGCGCTGTCCGACCTCCCGGATGCCGCGCCCGAGGCCATCCGGCCGGTGCTGACCAGCATCATGTCCGTGGTGCTCGAGACGCTGGTCGATCAGCCGGAGGAGCGCATCGCGCTGGCCGGCACCGCGAACCTCACCCGGCACACCCTCGACTTCCCCCGCACGCTCCGGCCGGTCCTCGAGGCCCTGGAGGAGCAGGTCGTCCTGCTCAAGCTGCTGGGCGAGGTCAACGACCCCACGACCGTGCACGTCAGGATCGGCGAGGAGAACAACGTGGAGGGACTGCGGTCCACCTCTGTGGTGACCGTGGGCTACGGCCCCGACGCCGGCGCGTACGGCGGACTGGGGGTTGTCGGCCCGACCCGGATGGACTACGCCGGCAACATGGGCCAGGTGCGCGCGGTCGCGCGCTACGTCGGCGAGCTGCTGGCGGGTGCGTAGTGGCTGACTACTACGGCGCACTCGGCGTCGCCCCGGACGCCACGGACGACGACATCAAGCGGGCCTACCGCAAGCTCGCCCGCCAGCTGCATCCCGACGTCAACCCCGACCCCGCGGCGCAGGAGCGCTTCAAGGCGGTCACCGCGGCGTACGAGGTGCTCTCCGACCCGCAGAAGCGCCAGGTCGTCGACCTGGGCGGGGACCCGCTGTCCAGCGGGCCCGGCAGCGCCGGCGACCCGTTCTCCCAGGGCTTCGGCGGGCTCGGCGACATCATGGATGCCTTCTTCGGTGGTGCCGGCGCCCGCGGACCGCGCAGCCGGGTGCGGCAGGGTTCGGACGCGCTGCTGCGGATCGAGTGCGACCTGGCCG
Source organism: Mycobacteriales bacterium (assembly GCA_040902655.1). Lineage (NCBI taxonomy): Bacteria > Bacillati > Actinomycetota > Actinomycetes > Mycobacteriales > Mycobacteriales bacterium. The sequence goes on along the minus strand of JBBDWV010000016.1, from coordinate 17,548 downwards.
AGACGGTGTTCGGGACCGAGCGGGAGCTCACGGTCGAGACAGCCGTCGTCTGCTCCACCTGCACCGGGCAGGGCACCGCCTCCGGCACCCATCCCAGCGTCTGCGACACCTGCCAGGGGCGCGGCGAGGTGCAGCAGGTCCAGCGGTCCTTCCTCGGCCAGGTCCTGACGACCCGCGCCTGTCCCCGGTGCGGCGGGCTCGGCTCGGTCATCGAGCACCCGTGCGGGGAGTGCGGCGGCGACGGCCGGGTGCGGGCCCGGCGCACTCTCACCGTCAAGGTGCCGGCCGGGATCGAGACCGGCATGCGCATCCGGCTGTCCGGTGAGGGTGAGGTCGGCCCGGGCGGCGGTCCGGCGGGCGACCTCTACGTCGAGGTGATCGAGCGACCGCATTCGGTCTTCACCCGTGAGGGGGACGATCTGCACTGCACGGTCACGCTGCCGATGACCGCCGCCGCCCTGGGCACCACCGTGCCGCTGACGACACTGGACGGTGACGAGTCGCTCGACATCGTCCCCGGCACCCAGCCCGACGAGGTGCTCACCCTGCGGGCCCGCGGTGTGCCGCACCTGCGGGCGACCGGTCGCGGTGACCTGCACGTCCACCTGCGGATCGAGGTGCCGACCCGGCTCGACGGCAAGCAGGAGGATCTGCTGCGTGATCTGGCCCGGTTGCGGGGCGAGGAGCATCCGGCGGTGTCCGGCAAGGGGAACGGACTGTTCGGCCGCCGCCGGAGGTGACGGCCCCGCTGTTCCTCTGCGACGACCTGTCCGGCGACGACCTCGAGCTGGTCGGGTCGGAGGGACGGCACGCCGCCACCGTCCGGCGGGTCAGGATCGGCGAGGCCGTCGACGTGGCCGACGGTCGCGGGACCCGCGCGCACTGCACCGTCACCGGTCTCGGGCACGACGTGGTCCGCCTGCACGTGGACGCGCGCGCCGTCGAGCCGGTGCCCGCCCTGCGGCTGGTGCTCGTGCAGGCCTTGGCCAAAGGTGACCGGGGTGAGCTCGCGGTCGAGCTGGCGACCGAGGTCGGCGTGGACGAGGTGGTGCCGTGGTCGGCCGAGCGCTGCATCGTTCGATGGGACGGCCCGCGCGGTGAGCGGGCGCTGAACCGGTGGCGCTCCACCGCGCGTGAGGCCGGCAAGCAGTCGCGGCGGGCCCGGCACCCCGTCGTCACCCACTGGGCCTCGACCGAGGAGCTGCTCGCGCGGGTCGCGACCACACCGACGCTGCTCCTGCACGAGAGCACGTCGACCCCGCTCGCCTCCGTCGCCCTGCCCGCGAGCGGTGACCTCCTGCTCGTCGTCGGCCCGGAGGGAGGCCTGACCGTTCGCGAGGTGGCCGCACTGACCGGGGCCGGGGCCGGGGCCGTCCGGCTCGGCAGCAGTGTCCTGCGTACCTCCACGGCCGGCGCCGCGGCGGTCGCGGTCATCAGCGCGCGGACGTCCAGGTGGGCCTGACCGCCTCCCGCAGCCGCCCGCCGCGGGGGCGGCGTGGGACCCGCCGGGCCGGTGCCGTCGGGCTGGCCGCGGCGCTCACTGCGCTGCTCGCCGTGCCCACCGTGCCTGCCGGATCGGCGCTGGCGCAGGCGCAGCCCACGGCGTCGCCGCAGGCCACCGGCCAGCCGCTGATTCCGTTGCCCGCCCCGTCGCAGCAGCCGACGCCGGAGGCGGTGTCGCCGTCTCCCGAGCCGCCGCCCTCGGCCACGGCCGCGCCCACGGTCGCGCGCAACCGATCCCCTCGTCCGGCCACCAGCCGGCCCGGGCCTCCCACCACTTCGCCGACACCTGCCCGCCGGTCGCCGTCGGCAACGCCCAGCCGTGAGCCGGACGTTCTCCCGACGGTGCCGGCGGACGACGGCGCCGACGAGGAGCCCGTCGCCGGCGTTCCGCCGGACCCGCCGGCCGACACGCCCGAACGCCTCGTACGGTGGATGCTCGGGCTCGCGGTACTGCTCGGACTGGCCGGAGGCGCCGGCCTGTACTGGACGAGGGAGAGCACGTGAGCGACTGCCTGTTCTGCCGGATCGTCGCGGGGGAGATCCCTGCCGAGGTGGTCGGGGACACCGGGCGGACGCTGGCGTTCCGTGACGTCGCGCCGCAGGCGCCGACGCACGTCCTCGTCGTGCCCCGGGACCACCACAGCGACGTGGCGGCGTGCGCGCAGGCTGATCCGGTGCTGCTCGGCGAGGTGATGGCGGCGGCGGTCGCCGTCGCGCAGAGCGAGGGCCTGGACGGCGGCTACCGGCTGCTCACCAACACCGGCGACGATGCGGGCCAGACGGTGCACCACCTGCATGTCCACGTGCTGGGTGGTCGTCCGCTCGGGGCGCTGGGCTGAGCCTGCGCGGGTAGCCTTGGGAGGTCCCACGACCCCCACCCGAGAGCAGGCGAACGGCAGCCGCCGACCCCATGGCCGATCCTTCCCCGTCGACCCCCGGGGTCGAGCGTGTCGTCAGCAAGATCGTCGTTCCTGGCGAGCAGGACATGGTGGCGTTGCTGGGCAGCCGCGACGAGGTGCTCCGGACAGTCGAGCGCGTCCTCACCAGCGACGTGCACGTCCGCGGCAACGAGATCACCCTCACCGGGTCCGCCAAGGACAACGCCCTGGGGGTGCTGCTGTTCGAGCAGCTGCTGGCACTGCTCGGCAAGGGCCAGACCCTGACCAGCGACGCGGTGGAGCGCAGCCTGGGCATGCTGAAGCAGGCCGAGGACAAGCCGGCCGAGGTCCTCACCCTCAACATCCTTTCCAACCGCGGCCGCACGATCCGGCCCAAGACGGTCAACCAGAAGCGCTATGTCGAGGCGATCGACGCGCACACCATCGTCTTCGGCATCGGGCCCGCCGGCACCGGCAAGACCTACCTCGCGATGGCCAAGGCCGTGCAGGCGCTGCAGGCCAAGCAGGTCAACCGGATCATCCTGACCCGCCCGGCGGTCGAGGCGGGGGAGCGGCTGGGCTTCCTGCCGGGCACGCTCTTCGAGAAGATCGATCCCTATCTGCGCCCGCTGTACGACGCGCTGCACGACATGCTCGACCCCGATTCGATCCCCAAGCTGATGGCCGCGGGCACCATCGAGGTCGCGCCGTTGGCCTATATGCGGGGAAGAACCCTGAACGACGCGTTCATCATCCTGGACGAGGCGCAGAACAGCACCGCCGAGCAGATGAAGATGTTCCTCACCCGGCTCGGTTTCGGGAGCAAGATCGTGGTCACCGGCGACGTGACCCAGGTTGACCTGCCGGGCGGCGCCACGAGCGGGCTACGCGTCGTGCGGGACATCCTCGACGGTATCGAGGACGTGCACTTCGCGACGCTGTCGTCCGCCGACGTCGTCCGGCACAAACTGGTCGGCCGGATCGTCGATGCCTACGCGCAGTTCGACGCCGAGAACGACCGGGCCCGCGGGCCGCAGCGTACGCAGGGACAACGGGCGCCGGGTCGCCGGGACGATGTACGGAAGAGCCGGTGAGCATCGAGCTGGCGAACGAGAGCGGTGTCGCCGTCGACGAGCAGACGCTCGTGCGGCTCGCCCGACACGTCCTCGACCGGCTCGGTGTCTCCCCGCTCGCGGAGCTGTCGCTGCTGCTCGTCGACGTCGAGCAGATGGCCAAGCTGCATGTCCGCTGGATGGGGGAGCCGGGACCGACGGACGTGCTCGCCTTCCCGATGGACGAGCTGGACCTGCGCGGCTCACGCGGCGTCGCCCACGGCTCCGGTCACGGCGGCCCGGTGGAGGACGACGAGGGGAGCAGCCCCACGGTGCTGGGCGATGTGGTCCTGTGTCCGGAGGTCGCCGAGCGGCAGGGCCGCGAAGCCGGCCACGGCACCGAATCGGAGTTGCAGCTGCTGTGCACCCATGGCGTGCTGCACCTGCTGGGCTACGACCACGGCGAGCCCGGGGAGCATGCGGAGATGTTCGGGCTGCAGGACGAGCTGCTCGCCTCCTGGAAGGCCGCTCAGACCTGATCCAGCTCCTCAACGAGACCTCGCGCCAGGGGTGCAGGCAGCGTTCTGTCGTCGTGGACGTCGGCGTCAGGGGGCACAGGCGGCGCAGGTGCCGAAGACCTCGACCGTGTGGCTGACCTTGGTGAAACCGTGCTCGGCGGCGATCGACGTGGCCCACGCCTCCACCTCGGGGCCCTCCACCTCGATGCTGCGCCCGCAGCTGCGGCAGACCAGGTGGTGGTGGTGGGACTCCGTCGGGCAGCGCCGGTAGACGGCCTCGCCGTCACCGGTGTGCAGCACGTCGACCTGGCCGGCCTCGGACAGCGCCTGCAGGTGACGGTAGACGGTGGTCAGCCCGATCGAGGCGCCCTCGTGGCGCAGCAGGTCGTGCAGGTCCTGGGCGCTGCGGAAGCCGTCGACCCGGGACAGGACATCGGCCACAGCGGTCCGCTGGCGGGTGGTACGCAGACCGGGCAGGGGCGCGACCTCGTCGGTCACCTGGGTTCCTCCTGCGGGAGCAGTGCCACCCCCGCAGGGGTCGCGCCGGAGGTGCGACGGCTCCGCCGCACCACTGTCCCGGCCAGCGTAGCCAGCGCGAAGCCGGTCAGCGCCAGGACCACGATGAGAGCGCCCGGGGCCGTGTCGACATAGAAGGAGCCGAGCACGCCGGAGGTCGAGGCGAGGACGCCGACGAGCAGGGAGACCGCGACCGTCGCGCGAAAACCCCGGACCAGCTGCTGTGCCGTGGCCACGGGCACGACCATCAGGGCGCTGACGAGCAGCAGGCCGACCACGCGCATCGCCACGGTCACGGTGACCGCTGCCATCACGGCCAGCAGCAGGTTGAGGAAGCGCACCCGGAGACCGGCCACGGCCGCGTACTCCTCGTCGTGGCAGACCGCGAACAGCTGGGGGCCGACGGTCGCCAGGGTGAGCAGCAGGACGCCGGACAGGACGGCGATGACGACCACGTCGAAGGGCCCCACGGAGGTCAGCGACCCGAACAGGTACGACAACAGGTTCGCGTTGCTGCCCCCCGGGGACAGGCCGATGAGCAGGACGCCGCCGGCGATGCCGCCGTAGAAGAGCAGCGCCAGCGCCACGTCGCCGCCGGTGCGCCCCTGCTGGCGGACCAGCTCGATGACGACGGCGCCGATCGTGGCGACGACGATCGCGGTGAGCACCGGGGCCGTTCCGAGCAGGAAGCCCAGCGCCACCCCCGTCAGCGCGACGTGGCCGATCCCGTCGCCCATCAGCGCGAGCCGCCGCTGGACCAGGAAGACGCCGACGGCCGGCGCGGCCAACCCGACGAGAAAGGCTGCGACCAGCGCCCGCTGCATGAAGTCGAAGGTCAGCGGGTTCATCGCAGCCCGAACCCGGCCCGGTGGGGGTAGGGCAGCTCCTCGTGCACCGGGTGGGCGTGCTCGGGATCGTGCAGGTGCAGGTGGTCGGCCTCCGGCGGATCGCCGTCGTGCAGGACCCGGCCGTTCTCCAGGGTCAGCGCCCGGGTGAACAGCCCCTGCAGCGAGGCGACCTCGTGCGTCACCACGAGCACGGTGGTCCCCCCGTCGATCAGCACCTGCAACGTGCGGGTCAGCGCCTGCTGGGAGGCGGCGTCCACGCCTGCTGTCGGCTCGTCCAGGATGAACAGCTCGGGGTCGCAGGTCAGCGCCCGCGCGATGAGCACCCGCTGCTGCTGGCCACCGGACAGGGTGCCGACGCTGTCGTTCCTGCGGTCGGTCAGACCGACCGCCTGGATGGCCCGGCGGACCGCCTCGCGGTCCTCGGCCCCCCGGCGGCGGGGCCCCCGGGCCCCCCCCCCCCCCCAGGCCCCGACCACGGCGACGGTGGCCGGGACACCGGTGGCCGCGCCACCGCGCTGCGGGACGTAGCCGATCCGGGGCCACGCGGAGAACCGCTCCAAGGAAGTGCCGAACAGCTCGAGTCGGCCGGCGGCCAGCGGGGCGAGCCCGAGCAGGGCGCGCACCAGCGTGCTCTTGCCGGAGCCGTTCGCGCCGAGGATGGCCAGGACCTCACCGGCGTGGACGCGCAGATCGACCGCGTCCAGTGCGGGCCGGCCGTCGTAGCTGACCAGGCCACCTTCGAGATCGACGACGACCGGGCTCATCGCCGGCTCAGGATCACGCGCAGCCGAGCGCCGCGCGCAGGCTGTCGAGGTTGGTCCGCATCGCCGACAGGTAGTCGCCGGTGTCCGGCGGTCCCTCCAGCGGGCTCAGGACCTGGGCCTCGGCGCCCACCTCCCGGGCCAGGGACTGCGCGACCTTCGGGCTGGCAAGCTCCTCGAAGAAGATGGTGGTCACGTTGTTCTGCTTCGCAAAGGTCGCCACCTCGGCCAGCCGCTTCGGGGAGGCCTCGTCCTCGGGGGACAGCCCGGCGATCGAGACCTGCTCGAGGCCGTACGACGCCGCCAGATAGCCGAAGGCGTCGTGGCTGGTGACGATCTCCTTCCGGGGGCAGTCGGCCAGACCGCTGCGCAGCTCCTCGTCGAGCGTCTTCAGCTCGGCGCCGAGCTCCGCGGCCCGCTGCCGGAAGCCGTCGGCCCGCTCCGGCGCCCGCTCGGCAAGCTGCTCGGCGACCGCCTCGGCGATGGTGGCCAGGCGGACCGGGTCGAGCCACACGTGCGGATCTCCGGCGCCCTCGTCCTCGTGCGCCGGTTCGTCCGCACCCTTGCTCTCGCCCTCGTGCGCGTCGTGGTCGCCCTCGAGCAGCTCGACCGTCGTCAGCACGTCCAGCGCACGGTCTGCGGCCTGCTGGTCGACGGCCTCGTCGACGGCAGGCTGGAAGCCGCGGGAGTAGACGACCAGGTCGGTACGGCTCAGGGCCGCGACCTGCTGGGGCGTGAGCTCGAGGTCGTGCGGCTCGCCGCCCGGTGAGGTGAGGTTGGTGACCTGGACGTCCTCGCCACCCACGCGCGCGGCCACGAACTCGTAGGGGTAGAAGCCGGCGGTGACGCTGATCGCCTTTCCGGCACTGCTGCTGGATGTCGGCTCGCTCCCAGAGCTCGGGCCGCAGGCGCTGAGCAGCAACATTGCCAGGGCCGATGCAGCCAGGATCGGGGACACGGAGGGAGCAGGTCTGCGCATGGACGGCAGGCTAACAGTTCATGGCAACCATTGCCAACAAGGGGGATGTGGGTTGGCCGACGTACTATCGTCCGCGTCCTCGTCCCGATTCGATAGCAGGTGCTCCGGCTTCGAGCCACCGCCCATGGACCCGTCCGCATGACCAGCACCGAGGTGGTCCCGCTCGTCAGTGCGGTCGGCTTCGTCGTGCTGGCGGGCCTGCTCGCCTCTCTCGAGGCCGCGCTCGCGCGGGTGTCGCGGGTCCGCGTCGAGGAGTTGGTGCGGGAGGAGCGGCACGGCGCCGGCCGGCTGGCGAGGGTGCTGACCGATCCGCCCCGCTCGCTGAACCTGCTGCTTCTGCTGCGCCTGCTGTTCGAGCTCGCCGCCGTCGGGATCGTCGTGTCGTACTTCGTCGACCGGGTCGCCGGCTCGAAGGCGGTGGTCCTCGCGGTGCTGGCCATGACCGTTGTCAGCTACGTCTTCATCGGGGTCGCCCCCCGGACGATCGGCCGCCAGCAGGCCGAGCGGGTCGCGCTGCTCGGCGCCGGTGTCGCGCTGGCGCTGACCCGTGTCTTCGGGCCGCTCCCCCGGCTGCTGATCGCCATCGGTAACGCCTTCACCCCCGGCAAGGGCTTTCGCGAGGGACCGTTCTCCTCCGAGGCGGAGCTGCGCGACCTGGTCGAGCTCGCACAGGAGCGCGGAGTCGTCGAGCGCTCCGAGCGAGACATGATCAACTCGGTGTTCGAGCTGGGCGACACGATCGTGCGCGAGGTGATGGTGCCGCGCACCGACATCGTGACCATCGAGCGTGGCAAGACGGTGCGGCAGGCGCTGAACCTCGCCCTGCGCAGCGGCTTCAGTCGCATCCCGGTCGTGGGGGACAACGCCGACGACGTGCTCGGTGTCGCCTACCTCAAGGACCTCGTCCGCAAGGAGCGGGCCGAGGGCGGGGGGTCGCTGAAGGTCGAGGACGCGATGCGCGAGCCGGTCTTCGTGCCGGAGAGCAAGCCGATCGATCAGTTGCTGCGCGAGATGCAGGCACAGCTGGGCCACATCGCGGTCGTCGTCGACGAGTACGGCGGCACGGCCGGACTGGTCACCATCGAGGACGTGCTCGAGGAGATCGTGGGCGAGATCACCGACGAGTACGACCGGGAGGCACCGCCGGTCGAGGATCTCGAGGACGGCACCCGCCGGGTCACCGCACGGCTGCCGGTCGAGGATCTCGAGGAGCTGTACGGTGTCGAGTTGCCGCACGACGACGTCGAGACGGTGGGGGGCCTGCTGGCCGTCGCACTCGGGCGCGTCCCCATTCCCGGAGCAACCGCGGAGATCGGTGGCCTGGTCCTCGTCGCCGAGAGCGCCAAGGGGCGCCGTAACCGTATCGGCACTGTGCTCGTACGACCGGCCGACCACCCCACCCAGGAGGACCCTTTCCGTGCCTGATCCCGACGCCGAGGACAGCAAGCTCATCACCCTGGCCCGGAGCGCCCGGCAGCGTGCCCACGTGCCGCACACCGGGGTGGCCGAGGGAGCGGCGGTACGTGACAGCGACGGCCGCACCTATGCGGGCGCGACCGTCGAGAACGCCGACCCGGCCCTGACCACGTCCGCGCTGCGCACGGCCATCGCCGCGGCGGCCTCCAGCGGTGCCCGCAGTTTCGAGGCGGCGGTCGTCGTCGGCGGCTCGCTCGTCTCGCAGGCCGACATCGAGGTGCTGCGTGAGTTCGGCGTCGGCGTGCCCCTGCTGTTGGCCGCCGACGACGGCGCTGTGCACCATCGGCTGTCCACGTGAGCGTCCGGGACGAGAGCCGTCCGTGACGACCGGTGCGCCGGCTTTCCGGTCCGGCTTCGCCTGCTTCGTCGGGCGGCCCAACGCCGGCAAGTCGACGCTGACCAACGCGATCATCGGCCAGAAGGTCGCCATCACGAGCAGCCGGCCGCAGACGACGCGGCACGCCGTGCGTGGGATCGTGCACCGCCCCGACGCCCAGCTCGTGCTCGTCGACACCCCCGGCCTGCACAAGCCCCGCACGCTGCTCGGCCAGCGACTCAACGACATCGTGCGGGAGACCTACGCCAGCGTGGACATCATCTGCTTCTGCGTCACCGCGGACGACAAGATCGGCCCCGGTGACCGCTTTGTCGCCGCCGAGCTGGCTCAGGTCACGACGCCGGTGGTCGCTGTGGTCACCAAGACCGACAAGGTCTCCCGACAGCAGGTGGGCGAGCAGCTGCTCGCGGTCTCGCAGCTGGCCGACTGGGCCGAGATCGTCCCCACCAGCGCGGTGTCGGACTTCCAGGTGGGGCTGCTCGTCGACCTGTTGGTGACCCGGCTGCCCGCGGGCCCTGCGCTCTATCCCGACGGCGAGCTCACCGACGAGCCCGAGCAGGTGCTCGTCGCCGAACTGATCCGCGAGGCCGCGCTCGAGGGGGTGCGTGACGAACTGCCGCACTCGCTGGCCGTGACCGTGCAGGAGATGAACCTGCGTGAGGACCGACCCGACGACCGCCCGCTGGTGGACATCTTCGCCACCGTCCACGTCGAGCGCGACAGTCAGAAGGCGATCGTGCTGGGCAGCGGCGGCTCGCGACTCAAGGGGGTCGGCACCACCGCGCGCCACCAGATCGAGGCGCTGCTCGGGATGCGGGTGTTCCTCAACCTGCACGTCACCGTCACCAAGGACTGGCAGCGCGATCCCAAGCAGCTGAAAAAGCTCGGCTTCTGAGGCCGGCGGCCTCCTCAGGAGACGACGGTGGGCACCCCCAGGTGCCAGCCCTGCCCCAAGGGCACCCCGAGCTTCCGCAGCGCGACGAGCTGCTCCTCGGTCTCGATACCCTCGGCCAGCACCAGGCTCCCGACCTCGTCGGCGAAGGTGAGCAGCGCGGTGACCAGCTTGCGCTGGCGTTCGCTCTCGTGGACGTGGCGGGACAGGCTGGTGTCGAGCTTCACCACCGCCGGCTGGAGCATCAGTACGTGGCGCAGGCTGGCGAAACCGGCGCCGGTGTCGTCGACGGCGATCCGGGCACCGCGGCGTCGTAGCTCGTCGAGCAACGTGCGCGTGAGGGTGTAGTCGGCGACGGCCTCGTGCTCGGTGACCTCCAGCAGGACCCGCGACAGGTCGCTGTCGTGCAGCAGCGTGAGCACGGTCGGGTCCTCGAGTGCTGCCGGGGAGACGTTGACGGCGAGAAACGCCCCGGGCGGCAGGCTGGGCAGCAGCGACAGGGCCGCCTGCAGCGTGAGCCGCTCGAACTCACCACCCAGGCCGTAGTAACTGGCGGCCCGGAACCACCGGTCGGTCGGCACCCGGCCGCCGAAGCGGGCCAGCGCCTCGAACCCGACCACGGCGCCGGTGTCGAGCTGCACCACCGCCTGCAGGGCGATCTTCACCCGGTCGATCGAGATGAGCTCGCGGACCTCCGGCTCGGAGGGCAGTCCGTCGTCGTCCTCAGGACTCACCGACAGCCCCGGCAGCAGCGGCGAGGCCGCCCGCAGGCCGGCGACCTCGCTGACCAGCTGCCGCCAGCGGCGGCTCTGCCGGCGGTAGCCCGCGGCGCTCACCAGCGACAGCCCCGCGGCGGGCACGACCAGGGCGGCCGCCTGCAGGATCTGGCCCGCCCACCAGAGCTCGTCGTACCGCCGCCCCGCGATCCCCAGGACGAGGCCGGCCACCGCGGTCAGCCCGAGGCCGGCACCGACCCAGGTCCAGGTGCCGCCGGCGCCGCGGGGGGTGCTGCGCAGCCAACGGACAGCGGCGGCAGCAGCCAGCAGTGCGAGGGCGAGCGCGGCTGCCCGCAGTGCGGGCGTGCGTTCCTGACCGGCTGTGACGAGCACGGGGAGCGAGGGCAGCAGGAGGACGGCGCCGACCGCTGCCGCGAGCAGCTGGAGCGCAGCGAGCGTGGTCCCGGTGCCGCGCCCCGCGTACGGCGCGGTCAGCGCCATGACAGGAACCGTCACTGCCCAGAGCACTCCCAGCAGCGCCCCCCGCTCGACCTCGACGGTCAGCCTGCCGGCGCCCTCCACCTCGGCGGACCGCAGCATGGCCAGCGGCCACACCGCGGCGTAGCCGGCTGCCATCCAGCGCAGCCGCGGATCGCCGGTGACCGAGGCCTGTACCAGCAGCACGTACGCCGTGACCAGGGCGGCGCACCCGGCCGCGGCATGCAGGGCGACCAGTGCCCCGGTCGCGCCGCTGGCCTCGGTCACCAGCCGGAGCACAGGCACGCCCAGCGCGAGGGCGAGCGCGCCGAACAGGGCGCCCTCCCAGCGGCGGCCGACCCACTTCTCGGGGGGCTGCGGGGGAAGCGCCCAGCTGGTCCGCTGCTCAGCCCAGGCAGTGTCCACGACGCCTGGCAGCCTGTCACGGCCCGGCGCGCCACCCCGGAACGAATCGCCGGACTAGCGTGACGCAGGTGAGCCTCTACCGCGACGAGGGCGTGGTCCTGCGCGTCCAGAAGCTCGGTGAGGCCGACCGGATCATCACCCTCCTGACCCGTCGGCACGGCCGGGTGCGCGCGGTGGCCAAGGGTGTGCGGCGCACCCGGTCGAAGTTCGGGGCGACGGTGGAGCCGTTCAGCCACGTGGACCTTCAGCTCTACGCCGGGCGCAACCTCGACATCGTCGTGCAGGCCGAGAGCCTCACGCCGTACGGCGACAAGCTCGTCGGGAACTACGGCCGGTACACCGCAGGCACCGCGGTGCTGGAGACGGCCGAGCGGCTGACCGCGGAGGAACGCGAGCCCTCGCTGCGGCTTTTCCTGCTGGTGGTCGGCGCGCTGCGGGCCCTGTCCGAACGGGATCCCTCGATGGTGCTGGACGCCTTCCTGCTCCGGGCCATGTCGGTCGCCGGCTACGCGCCGGCGCTGTCGGAGTGCGCCCGCTGCGCGGCCCCCGGACCGCACCGCGCCTACTCCGTCCCTGCGGGTGGCAGCGTCTGCCCGGCCTGCCGACCGTCGGGGGCGGCCTCACCCCCCCCCGATGCGCTGACGCTGATGGTCGACCTGCTGACGGGCGACTGGGATGCCGCGGAGGTGACCGAGCCGCGGACCCGGCGCGAGGCCAGCGGGCTGGTGGCGGCCCACCTGCAGTGGCACCTGGAGCGGGGACTGCGCAGCCTGCCGCTGGTGGAGCGCTGATGAGTCGTTCCGCTGCCCGCCGGACCGTCCGCGCGCCGACCCCGCACCCGTCCGGGGCCCGCCCGCCTGACCTGCCGGCCGAGCTGGTGCCGCGGCACGTCGCGATCGTCATGGACGGCAACGGGCGCTGGGCCAAGGACCGCGGCCTGCCCCGGAACGCCGGCCACGAGGCCGGCGAGTCCTCGCTGTTCGACGTCGTGGAGGGCGCCATCGAACTCGGCGTGCGGTGGGTGTCCGCCTACGCCTTCTCGACCGAGAACTGGAAGCGCTCGCCCGACGAGGTCCGCTTCCTCATGGGCTTCAACCGCGACGTCATCCGCCGACGCCGCGACGAGATGCACGAGCTCGGCGTGCGGGTCCGCTGGGCCGGCCGGCGCCCGAAGCTGTGGCGCTCGGTCGTGAAGGAGCTCGAGCAGGCCGAGGAGCTGACGCGCGACAACGACGTCTGCACTCTGACCATGTGCGTCAACTACGGCGGCCGGGCCGAGATCGCCGACGCTGCGCGGCTGCTCGCGCTCGACGTCGCCGCGGGCCGGCTCGATCCCGCGCGGGTGGACGCGAAGGTGCTGGCGCGCTACCTCGACGAGCCGGACATGCCCGACGTCGACCTGTTCCTGCGCACCTCGGGCGAGCAGCGCACCTCGAACTTCCTGCTCTGGCAGTCCGCCTACGCCGAGCTGGTCTTCCTCGACACGCTGTGGCCGGATGTCGACCGGCGTCACCTGTGGCAGGCGGTCGAGCTCTACGCCGCCCGGGACCGGCGCTACGGCGGGGCGCTGCCGAACGACGTGGTCACATGAGGCTGTTCACCGTCGCGGCGGTGGCTCGCCCGCAGCTCGCGATGAGGTCGCCCCTGCTGGCGCTGGTGCTGGCCTTCGCTGCGGCGGGGTGCAGCTCCGAGCCCGCACCGCCGCCGGTCGCGCAGGCACCGCCGTTGCTCTCGCCGGCGCCCTCGCCCCCGCCGTCGCCATCCCCTTCGCTGTCGCCGCCGTCCCCCTCGCCCACCGGCCCGGTCCCTGCCCGACCACCGCCGCCCATGGCCGAGGACGCCGGCGCACTCGCCGCGCAGATCACCCACGCCGAGCAGACGATCCGCAGCCGCGACGCCGGTGAGGAGGCCGTCGCGGAAGCCGGGCGGGTGCAGCAGGCGGCGTACCGGCACCTCGCCGCCCGCGGCGAGCTGCGGCCGGCCGTGCTGGCCGCGGTCCCGGACGACCTCGACCCGGTGGTGGTGGCCCACACCGACGCGCAGGCGGCGCTGCGGCGGCTCACCCGGGCGCAGCCGCGGCTGCCGTCCTGGCGCATCGTCGCGCCGCCGCCGCCCGAGGTCCTGCTCGGCTACTACCGCGCGGCCGAGCAGGAGTTCGGCGTCGGCTGGGAGTACCTCGCGGCGATCCACCTCGTCGAGACCCGGATGGGCCGGATCCGCGGCACCAGCTCGGCCGGCGCCCAGGGGCCTATGCAGTTCATGCCGGGCACCTGGGAGATCTACGGCGAGGGCGACATCGACGACCCGCAGGACGCGATCCGGGCAGCGGCGCGCTACCTCGCGGCCAGCGGGGCGCCGCAGCGCATGGAGCGCGCGCTGTTCGCCTACAACCGCAGCAACGCCTACGTCGCCGGCATCGAGATGCACGCCGCGCAGATGCGGGCGGACCCGCGTACCTACCGCGGCTACTACCACTGGCAGGTCTACTACCGGACCACCGACGGGGACCGGGTGCTCCCGGTCGGGTACGACGGCCGGCTCAGCCGCTGAGCTTGCCCGCGATGGCGGCGAGGACGAGCCCGATCGTGCCGAGGCGCAGCAGCCTTTGGACGCCCTCCACGACCGGCCATGACAGGTAGGACAGCCAGCTCACCAGCGCGACCAGCAGCAGGAGCAGCGGCACGCCGAAGCCGGGAGGAGCGGCCAGGCCGCCGATCAGCAGGACCGCCGACAGCACCGGGACGAAGAACCTCGGCCGCGCGGACAGCCAGAGCAGCATCGGCGCGCTGATCCGCTCCACTTCGCCGCGCGCGCCGGGCGCGGGCTGCTTGACCAGCGGCTCCTTCGGCGGCCGCGCCGCGCGGGGGCGCGGGGGCGGCTTGCGGCGGGAGCGCGACTTCGGCACGGACGGATCCTCCAGGAGCGGAGCGGCGGGACCCGCCTAGCCTGTCACCCGTGCTGGTCGTGACGAGGTTCGACGTGCCCGGGGCGGAGTCCGCGTCGTTCCTGCCGCGGGCCGAGGCGGCGCTCGCGGCCTTCGCCGCCCGGCCGGGCTACCTGCGCGGGCGGATCGGGCGGGCCGCCGACGACCCCACCCAGTGGGTGCTCACGACCGAGTGGGCCGGTGTCGGCGCCTACCGGCGCAGCCTGTCGTCGTACGACGTGAAGGTCGACGCCGCCCCGCTGCTCTCGCTCGGGCGCGACGAGCCGAGCGCGTTCGAGGTGCTGCACGCCTCCGACGGGGACGGCCTCACGACCGGCGTGAGCCGGCGGGCGGTCGATGCCGGCCGGGTGGGCGTCGGCGAGGCGTCCGGACCGGCCGCGAGCGACCTGTGAGGGCGTGCTCAACTCCTGAGTATTCCCTCACCGGTAGCGTGACGTGCTTGCCCGACAGCCAGCCGGACCAGGAGCGCACATGGCGAACAAGAACGACCGCATGGACACGATCGTCAGCCTCTGCAAGCGGCGCGGCCTGGTCTTCCCCTCCTCCGAGATCTACGGCGGACTACGTGCGTCCTGGGACTACGGGCCGCTCGGGGTGGAGCTGAAGAACAACGTCAAGCGGCAGTGGTGGAAGGCCGTCGTGCAGGGCCGGGACGACGTCGTCGGCCTCGACAGCTGCGTGATCCTGGCCCGCGAGGTCTGGGAGACCTCCGGCCACGTGCAGGCGTTCGTCGATCCGCTGGTCGAGTGCACGTCGTGCCACAAGCGCTACCGCGCCGACCATCTCGAGGAGGGCTCCGGCAAGCCGCTCGCCGAGATCGCCTGCCCCAACTGCGGCAACCGCGACGTGTGGACCGAGCCGAAGATGTTCAACGGCCTGCTGAGGACCCACCTCGGTGTGGTCGAGGACGACAGCGGCCTGGCCTACCTGCGGCCCGAGACGGCGCAGGGCATCTTCATCAACTATGCCAACGTCCAGCAGAGTTCCCGCAAGAAGCCGCCGTTCGGCATCGGCCAGATCGGCAAGTCGTTCCGCAACGAGATCACGCCAGGAAACTTCATCTTCCGCACCCGCGAATTCGAGCAGATGGAGATGGAGTTCTTCGTCCAGCCCGGCGAGGACGAGGAGTGGCACCAGCGATGGATCGACGAGCGCTTCGCCTGGTACGTCGACCTCGGTATCGACCCGGCCAAACTGCGGCAGTTCGAGCACCCGGCGGAGAAGCTGTCGCACTACTCCAAGCGCACCGTCGACATCGAGTACGAGTTCGGCTTCCAGGGCTCGCAGTGGGGTGAGCTCGAGGGCATCGCCAACCGCACCGACTACGACCTCACGGTGCACAGCAAGGCCACCGGCGTCTCGCTCGACTACTTCGACCAGGAGTCCGGCGAGCGCTGGACGCCGTACGTCATCGAACCGGCAGCCGGCGTGGACCGCTGCGCGCTGACCTTCCTGCTCGACGCCTACACGGAGGACGAGGCCCCGAATGCCAAGGGTGGCGTCGACAAGCGCGTCGTGCTGCGGCTCGACCCGCGCCTCGCGCCGGTCAAGGCCGCGGTGCTCCCGCTGTCGCGCAACGCCGACCTCTCGCCGGCGGCGCGCTCGCTGGCCGCTGACTTGCGCAGGCACTGGAACGTCGACTTCGACGATGCCGGGGCCATCGGCCGCCGCTACCGCCGGCAGGACGAGGTCGGCACGCCGTACTGCGTCACGGTCGACTTCGACACGCTGCAGGACCAGGCCGTGACGGTGCGGGAGCGCGACGCGATGACCCAGGAGCGGGTGGCGCTGGACGCGGTGCTCCGCTACCTCCACGACAAGCTCGGCCCGCTGTAGCCCGGCGTACAGCCCTTCTGCGCCTCAGGTCCGGGCCACTTCCCCTGCGGGACGTCACCCGGAATGCCGCGCGCAGTGCACTGTCGCAGGGGAAGTGCCCGGCGCGGGGCGACTTTCCCTGCGTCGCGGCATTCGAGGAGCCTGCGCGCGTGCCGTTCTGCAGGGGAAGTGCCTGTGGACGGCGCCAGCAGTACGACGATCCGGCGCGCAGACTGCGCCGCATGTACGAGGAGCTGCAGGAGCAGGTACGCGGCCAGGCCGGCGTCGTGACCCGCGCGCAGGCGCGGGCACACGGGGTGCCCCTGACGCAGCTCGGGAAGCCCGGGTCCGACCGCCTGCTCACGCGGGTCCGACCGAACGCGTACGCCTTGACCAGCAGGTACGACGAGGGGGATCCGGTCGCCCGGCTGGTCATTCAGGTCGCCGCGGAGCGCCTGGTCTGCGGGGTCGACCTGGTCGCGGTGCGCGCGACGGCCGCGCAGCTGCACGAGGTGCCCTTGATCGGGCCGCCGCCGCCGCGGCTCCAGCTCGGCGAGCGCAAGCACGACCGGCCGAAGCACCACGGGAACAGCCGCGCGCTCCCTCCGGAGGCGGTCGTCGAGGTGCGCGCGGTGCCGGCGACGTCGCTCAGCCGTACGGCCGTCGACCTGGCTCGTGCGCGTGGACATCTGGCCGGCGTCGCCGCTGCCGACGCTGCGCTGCGACGCGGCGCGTCGCCTGAGGAGCTGCTCGAGGCGCTGGAGGCGTGCGCACGCTGGCCGGGCATCGACCGAGCTCGCCGAGCGGTCGGGTTCGCGGACGGCCGCGCGGAGTCGGCGCTCGAGTCGCTCGGCCGCGTCCGGTTCGACGAGCAGGGGCTGCCGCCGTGCGACCTGCAGGTCGTGCTGGGCGACACGGACGGGCCGATCGCCCGCGTCGACCACTACTGGGAGGCGCACCGCACGATCGCCGAGGCCGACGGTGCACTGAAGTACGTCACCGCAGCGGACCTGTTCGCCGAGAAGCGGCGCGAGGACCGGCTGCGCGAGGCCGGCTTCGAGGTCGTGCGCTACACGTGGGACGAGGCCCTGCGCCACCCGGAGCTCGTCGCGGTGCGGATCCGCCAGGCATTCGTGCGGTACGCCCGCCGCGCGGCCTGACCTGCAGTGGCCCGCCTCACGCACTTCCCCTGCCGTACGCCATCCTCCCGACGCCTACGCGTGCTCTGTCGCAGGGGAAGTGGCCTGCTCCCCACGCACTTTCCCTGCGGGACGTCACCCGGATCGTTCCGCGGGCTGCTCTGGCGCAGGGGAAGTGCACCACCACGGGGATCGCGGCGAATACGGTGGATCCCGTGTTGCGTCCTGCAAGCTGGATCAGGCCAGCGGGTGTGAGTCCCGCCTGGGTAGG
>JBBDWV010000015.1 GCA_040902655.1 Mycobacteriales bacterium | reverse complement strand
GTCGTCGGCGACAAGAGCTGGTCGATCGACATGCAGCGCTACAACTTCCAGTTCACCGGCCAGCGCTTCTACGAGATCCGCAACGGCCGCGTCGTCGGGCAGCTGCGCGACGTGGCGTACCAGGCCACCACCACGGACTTCTGGGGCTCCCTGGAGGCGGTCGGCGGACCGCAGACCTACGTCCTGGGGGGCGCGTTCAACTGCGGCAAGGCGCAGCCCAGTCAGATCGCCGCGGTGTCGCACGGCTGCCCGACCTCGCTGTTCCGCGGCGTCTCGGTCCTCAACACCGCGCAGGAGGGCGGGCGATGAGCGAGATCGTGGAGCGGGCACTCTCGCTGTCGCGCGCGGACGGCTGCCTGGTCGTCGTGGAGGAGAGCAGCAGCGCCAACCTGCGCTGGGCCGGCACCACCCTCACCACCAACGGCGCGGTGCGCGGCCGGTCCGTGTCCGTCATCAGCGTGATCGGGGAGTCCGTCGGCGTCCGCAGCGCGACGGTGGCCGACCGGCTCGAGGACCTCGTGCGCGCGTCCGAACAGGCCGCGGGCGACGCCGGCCCGGCCGAGGACTACGGGCCGCTGGTGGCGGGGCCGGCCGCTGCCGACTTCACCGACCCGGCCGCAGAGACGCCGCCGGACATCTTCGCGGCGGTCGCAGCCGACCTCGGTACGGCCTTCGGAACGGCGCGCACGGACGGCCTCTCGCTCTACGGCTACGCCTCGCACGATCTCACGACCACCTGGCTCGGCTCCTCCACCGGGCTGCGGCTGCGGCACGTGCAGCCCACCGGGTACGTGGAGGTGACCGGCAAGAGCAGCGGCGGCTCGTCGTGGGTCGGCCGGCACACCCGCGACTGGTCCGACGTCTCCGTGCCGGCGCTGGACGCCGAGCTGCGCCGACGGCTCGGCTGGGGCGCCCGGAGGGTGGACCTGCCGGCCGGCCGCTACGAGACGCTGCTGCCGCCGTCGGCCGTCGCGGACCTGATGGCCTACGCCTACTGGACAGCCGCGGGACGCAGCGCGAACGAGGGCCGGACCGTCTTCGCCCGCCCCGGGGGCGGCACCCGGGTCGGGGAACGGCTCGGCCCGGCCGGCCTGCGGCTGTCCTCGGACCCGGACGACCCGGCGCTCGCGACGGTGCCGTTCGTCGTGACGACGGCGTCGTCGGCGATGGCCAGCGTCTTCGACAACGGCCTGCCGCTGCACGCAACCGACTGGCTGCGCGACGGGGCGCTGACCGCGCTGGTGCAGACGCGCGCCTCGGCCGCGACGGCCGCCGCACCGGTCACGCCGTACGTCCACAACCTGCAGATGGACGGCGGCGGCACCGCCTCGACCGACGAGATGGTCGCCTCGACACAGCGCGGCCTGCTGCTGACCTGCCTCTGGTACATCCGGGAGGTCGACCCGCAGACGCTGCTGCTGACCGGCCTGACCCGCGACGGCGTCTACCTCGTCGAGGACGGTGAGGTGGTCGGGGCGGTCAACAATTTCCGGTGGAACGAGAGCCCGGTCGGACTGCTCGGCCGGCTGGCGGAGGTGGGCCGCAGCGAGGCGACACTGCCGCGCGAGTGGAGCGACGACTTCACCTGGACCCGGATGCCGACGCTGCGGGTGGCGGACTTCAACATGAGCTCGGTGAGCCAGGCGAGCTGACGGCGCACAGCTCCTGCGCGTCCCGTCGACACCCGCGTCCCGGCCCCCGCAGACCGGGGCTCAGCGGCGCCGGCTCGCACAGTCGATGCAGGTACGTGCGGTGGGCCGGGCCTGCAGCCGCGCGTCCCCGATCGGCCCGCCGCACCGCTCACAGCTGCCGTACCCGTCCCCGTCCAGCACCTCGAGGGCACGCAGGATGTCGGTCCGGGTCCGGCGGCAGCTCTCGAGCAGGGCAAGCACCTGCTGGCGCTCGAAGGCAATGGTGGCGCCCTCGGGGTCGTGCTCGTCGTCCGCGTTGGACTCCCGGGAGGCGGCGACGATCTCGGCATGCTGCCGCTCCAGGTCACGCAGCTGGGCGTCGTTGTCCGCAAGGGCGGCTTCCAGGTGGGCACGCACACAGGCGACAACGCGGTGCGGGGCGGTCGCATGCCGCGGTCAGCCGGTCAACCGGTCAGCCGGTCAGCCGGAGGAGCAATGGAGCAGCCGGCGGGTGGAACGCATCATCCGCTGAACCTCCCGCGGCGGCACCGCGCCGTCGAGCGCCCTCCGCAGCAGCAGGGCCAGTGAGTACCCACCATCGCTCGCGAGCGCGCGGTCGAGCGCGACGTTCGCCCGCGCCCCGTCACCGCGCGCGTAGGCCACCCACGCGAGCAGGGTGCAGACAGGAGCATCGAACGGTGCCGCGACGAGGCGGGCGACCTGCTCGGTGAGCGACAGCATCGCGTCGGACCGGTCGAGCGCCCAGGTCGCCACCTCGTCGCGCACCCGCACGTCACCCACCGCCACCGCCACCTGCGCCGCTGCCGCCAGGTCCAGGACACCGCCGGCCTCGACCGTCGACAGCGCAGCTCGCGCCGCCGTCAGAGCTGCCCGCCGCGCCTGCCCGGCGCCCCCGGCAGTGCTGCTCCGCCGGGCCGCCTCGGTCAGCGCCTGCTCCGCGGCCACCGCCTGCAGCAGGGTCGGCGCCGCGAGGGAGCGGACCAACTCCTCGCGGGAGGACAGCACCGCCCGGCCGTCGAGCACCTGCTCGCTCTCGACCAGCCCAGGGGCCCTCGGCACCGGCGTCCCGCCCGCCGGACAGCACGACCCGCTGCACAGGTAGGACGTCCACCGGCCGGCATCGACGTGCAGCGCCTCGGACAAGGCGATGCCGCCGGCGACGCACGCCGCACCGAGCAGGTCCACCAGCACCGGCCGGCGCGAGGCGCCGAAGATGACGACGACCGCCGCCGAGGCGCCGTCCTGCACCACCCGTTCGATCAGCATGGTGGCCCCCTGCGACTCCAGCTCGGGTGGGGGCAGGTCGAGTCGCACCGTCAGGCCCAGTCGCCTGCGCCGGCCGCGCAACGACAGCAGGACCACGCTGTCCTGCGGCGGGAACCCGCAGAGGATGGGGATCGTGGCGACGATGTCACCCGGGCTGGACAGCCGGGCGACCGGACGGCTCGACAAAGAGGTCATGCCGGCCACCGTCATCCAGCGCCCACCCTGCGGCCAGCCACGAAGGCCGAGCTGTGGACAACGAACAGGGTCGCCGTTGAGCAGAAACGTCAGCGAGGCGCACCCAGCTATCCGGGGGTGCCGCAGGGTACCGCCGGTAAGGATCCATTTGTGGAACCCGTCACGCCGGTTCTCGGTGCCGGCAGCGCCCGCTCCGGGCACAGGCGTGGCACCGAGATCAGCTCGCCCGGCCCGGTGTCCAGCGTTCTCGGTGCCGGCAGCGCCCGCTCCGGGCACAGGCGTGGCACCGAGATCGATGGGGCAGCCCGGCGGGCAGCCTGCGCAGGACCGGGCCCCGGCTGCTCGGTCCCGCTGCTCAACGGCGCACCGTACCCGGGAGCCCCCGCACGGCGGCCAGGCCGAGGACCGACCGTGGTGAGTACGGGGTCCGCCACAGCCCACCGTGGGCCGCCTGCCGGACGAACAGGTCGTCCGGGTGCCCGAGCTCGACCGGCCCGGTACGCAGGTCGTGCACGAGCAGCGCCGCCATAGCACCCGGCTGGTCGTCGGCGCGAACACCTCCACACCGAAGCTGTGCGCCCCCGCGTACGCCGCTGCCAGCAGGCGGTTCCTGGTCACCGACCGGGTGTGCGTGGCCGGTGCCACGTTGGCGGAGACCGTCAGACCGTCGGCCTGTGCGACCGTGGCCCGCCAGCGCTGCAGCCGCTTGGCAAGGGTGTAGTTCGGCCCCTGCTGCGGTACGAGCACGTCCGCGACAGCCACCTCGGTGCCATCCTCGCGCCGGAGCGTCGAGGGGTAGCCGGGCTGGTAGAGGTCGCCGCGGCTGACCAGCCGCGCCGCGGCCTGCAGCGGACGGCGCCAGCCACGGCGACGCCAGCCCGCCCTGGCCTGCTCGACCACCTCCATCGGGACGACGTAGGCGTCGGTGGGGGTGGCGAGTTCGGCGTACGAGGTGCCCGGCCGGGTGCCGAGCAGGTGCTGCACCACGGCGTCGCTGGCGACGGCCACCTGCACGTGCCGCGCCCCGTCGGCATAGGCGTAGCTGCCGACGGTGACCGGCAGATCGCCGGCCGCGCCGGCCAGCCAGTGCGCCACCTCGGGTGTCTGCGCGAGCAGGTCCGCGCCCGCCTCGGCCGCGACGTCGCCGTCCGGCGAGCCGCCCGCAGGCAGCGGGAGCTCGAGCGTCCCGGCGGATCCGCGGGCGGCGGTGAGCAGCCGATCCTGGACGGCACGCACCGGCAGGTCGACCGCGGCGACGGTCGCACCCCAGCGCAGCAGCGGCTCGACCGGCCCGAGTTCGGCACCGGCACCGAGCACCGCGAAGCCACGGTCGCGCAGGTCCAGCTCGGCCGGGTGCGAGACGACCTGCCGCAACGCCTCCGCGAAGGACGGCTCGACCGTGCCCGACTCCGCCCACGCGTCCAGCTGCCGCAGCAGGGTGTCGCCGCGCAGGTGCTCACCCCGGTACGGCACGACGAGGTCGACCTCGCGTTCACCCTGGCCCGAGGTGCGGTGCGTGCCGAACCCACCGACCGGGCCGGCGGCCACGGCCTCCGGTACGGACGTGCTGGTGCCGTCCCGCTCGAAGCGCATCCGCGCCGCGAGCGACGACAGACCGCCCCGGGCCACCGCCGTGGCGACGTCCGGGCTGCGGGTGGCGACTGCGGTCAGCTCCGCGACCCGCGGAACGTAACCGGCGCGCCAGACACGTTCGGCGTCGATGCGGCCCGCGAGCGCGGCATCGGCATCCCGCACGGCATCTGCCCAGACCGCCTTGCCCGTCGTCGTCGTACTGCGCCGGCCGTCCTCCGCGAAGGGGAAGACGACGCCGGTCGACTCCTGCTCGCTCACGCACACCTCCGTCGGGCGGCACCCGGGGCCGGGCGCCGCGTCCTGACCCTGCCATGGGGACCCTGCCACGAGGACGCCCGGCGACCGGTGCGGAGGTTGGTGCCCCTCCGCCGCGGGCATCTGTCCACAGTGACCTCGCCACCCCTGGAGATGGTGGTGGAGACGGTGCCGGCGAGTGTGGCCCGGATCCGCCGCTTCGCCACCGACGCCTGTCGCCTCAGCGCGCCCGACGCGGACTGCGACACCGTGTCGCTGCTGGTCAGCGAGGTGGCGACCAACGCGCTGATCCACGGCGTGGGCCAGGTCCGGGTCCGGGTCGTCCCGCAGTCGAAGGGTGTCCGCATCGAGGTGATCGACGGCAGCGCGACCCTGCCCCATCCTCGGGACGCCGCACTTCTGGACGAGGGCGGCCGTGGCCTGGCCCTGGTCGATGCGCTGGCCTCGTCCTGGGGCGCCGAGCCGACGGGGGCCGGCAAGACGGTCTGGTTCGAGGTCGGGGCCGCGGTCGACACCAGACCCGACGCCGACGTGGCTCCACCACAGGTCGGCGGGTAGCCGACCGGGCCCGCGACGGCGAGCACCTCGTGCGGCAACCGGTCCTGGCGCCTACGGTGACCGCCGTGGACGTGCTGGCAAGGAACAACGTGACGGTGAGTGGTCTGGACAGCGGTCCGCCGATGGTTCTGGCCCATGGCTTCGGCTGCGACCAGGGCATGTGGCGCTACATCGCTCCCGCCTTCGAGCAGACCCACCGCGTCGTGCTGTTCGACCACGTCGGCGCCGGCGGTTCCGACCTGTCCGCGTACGACCCGGTGCGTCACAGCGGGCTGGAGGGTTACGCGAGTGACGTCCTCGACGTCCTCACCGGGCTGGACCTACCGCCCGTCGTCCTGGTCGGGCACTCCGTCAGCGCCGTCATCGCGGTGCTGGCGGCGGCGGAGCGGCCGGAGCTGTTCGACCGGCTGGTGCTGGTCTGCCCCAGCCCGCGCTACATCGACGACGAGAACTACCGCGGCGGTTTCCGGCAGGAGGAGATCGATGAACTGCTCGAGACGATGGACGACAACTACCTCGGCTGGTCGACCCACATCGCCCCCGTCATCATGGGTGTCCCGGCGCGGCCGGAGCTCGGCCAGGAGCTGACCAGCAGCTTCTGCCGGACCGACCCGACGATCGCCCGACGGTTCGCCCGCACGACGTTCCTGTCGGACAACCGCGCCGACCTGGCCCGGGTCCGTACCCCCGCCTTGGTCGTGCAGTGCCGAGAGGACGTCATCGCCCCTCCGGAGGTCGGCCGCTACGTGCACGAGCACCTCGCGGGCAGCGAGCTGGTGGTGCTCGATGCCACCGGCCACTGTCCCAACCTGAGCGCGCCGGACGCGCTCGTCACCGCGATGCAGCGCTATCTGCTAGCGGCGTGACGCCACCGGCCCGTTGGGAGGATGCTCCCTGCGGCCTTCTCACGCTGCGCCCGGACGGCACCGTCGGCGAGGCGAACGGGACCGTCCTCGAGTGGCTGGGCCGCACCGAGCGGGACGTGCTGGGATGTCAGCTCAGCGAGCTGCTCTCGGTCGGCGGTCGGATCTACTGGGAGACGCACCTGTCCCCCCTGCTGCACGTCGACGGCCGGGTGGACGAGGTCGCGGTCGAGCTGAGGGCGGCCGGCGGGCGGCTGCCCGTGCTGCTCACTGCGGTGCGGTCCGGCGACGGGGTGCACGTCGCCCTGTCCAGCGCGCGGGAGCGCTCGCGTTACGAACGGGAGCTGCTGTCGGCGCGGGCGGCTGCGGACCGCTCGGCCACCCAACTGCGCGCGCTGCAGGAGGTGACGGCGGCGCTCTCGCAAGCCCTGGGGGTCGAGGGTGTCGCACAGGCACTGCTGGCCGCGGCGGTCGCCCCTCTCGGCGCCGCCGCCGGCACCCTGTGGCTGTCCGATCGTGAGACCGGGCTCATCCGGCACAGCTCGCGGGGAGAGCCCGCCGGCGCCTGTGAGCTGCCCGCGCCGGCGCTGCTCCAGCGGACGGCGGTCGTCACCGACGGCGGGCGCGCGGTCGTGCCGCTGCGCGGACACTCGGTGCTGCAGGGAGTGCTCTCGCTGCTCCCGCCGGACACCGCCGCCGCCGAGTCGCCGGACCTCGAGATGCTCACGACCGTCGGGCAGCAGGCCGGCCTGGCCCTGGACCGGGCGCAGCTGTACGAGCAGAGCGCCATGGTGGCGCACGAGCTCCAGCACTCCCTGCTCGCGGTGGAGCCGCCGCGCGACGGCCGGTTCGCCGTCGCCACCGCGTACCGGCCCGGGGTGGAGATGCTCGAGGTCGGCGGCGACTGGTACGACGTGTTCGCAGCCGAGCCGGACGTGCTCTCGGTGGTGGTGGGCGACGTCGTCGGCCGCGGGCTGCACGCCGCCAGCACCATGGGGCAGCTCCGCAGCGCCGTCCGGGCCGTCGCCGCCTCCGAGGTGGGGCCGGCCCGCCTGCTGTCGCGGCTGGACCGGTTCGTCGATCAGGTCGAGGCTGCCGCCATGGCCACCGTGGCGTACGCCGAGCTCGACCTGGACGAGGGTCGGCTGCGTTACGCCTGCGCCGGGCACCCCCCGCCGTTGCTGCTGCCCGTAGCCGGACGGCCACGGCTGCTGTGGGAAGGCCGCTCGACACCGCTCGGCGCATTCGCCCCCGCCCAGCACCGGGCGGAGGCGACGGTGCAGCTCACGCCCGGCGACCGGGTCCTGCTCTACACCGACGGTCTGTTCGAGCGGCGGGACCGGGACCTGGACGACGGGCTTGCCGTGCTCGAACGGGTCACTGCCGAGCTGCACAGCGTCCCGCTGGCCGAGGCGGTGGCCCGGCTCACGCAGACCCTGCTGCTCGACGAGCGGGTACGCGACGACGTCTGCGTGCTGATGCTGTCCTGGGCGGGCCGGCCCTTCCACCGGACCCTGCCGGCGGACCTGACCGGCCTGTCGGCCATCCGTCAGGAGCTGGCAGCGTGGCTGGCCGAACGCGGCCTCGACGGCCAGACCGCCGACGACCTGGTCCTGGCGGCATCGGAAGCCATGGCCAACGCCGCCGAACACGGCAGCGGCCGGCGCTCCGAGGAGTCGGTCGCGCTCAGTGCCGAGCTCGAACAGCGGCCGGACCACCAGGACCAGGTGGTGGTAACGGTGCGCGATCGCGGCCGGTGGCGCACCGGTCCGGCCTCGCACGAGCGCGGTCGCGGCCTCATGATCATGCGAGCGCTCGTCGACGTCGCCGTGCAGGAGGGGGACGGCACCACGGTGGTCCTGCGACGAACTCTGCCCCGGGAGCCGTCATGACCCTCGAGGAGGTGTCGGGCGAGGACCTCCACGGAGTACGGGTGCTGCGTGCCCACGGAGAGCTGGACGTCGTCACGACGCGCGCCCTGCTCGGGGACCCGGCCGCACTGACCGGCGGTGGACCGCTGGTGCTGGACCTCTCGGCGGCGACCTTCCTCGACAGCGCGGGGGTCCGCCTCGTGGACCGGCTGGCCCGCGAGTGCGCGCAGTCCGGCGGGTACTTCCGCGTGGTGGCACCACCGGGCTCGCGCGCGCGGCGGGTCCTGGAGGTGGTCGGACTGGCCGGTGCGCTCGCGAGCGACGACCTCCCCGCCGCCGTCGCGCAGGTGCGCGAGGGCACGAAGGGCGGCTGACGGACCGGGCCGGACGGGTCCGACCGCTGCGGGCTCTGGCTTTGCGGAGCGGTCGGTGCCACTGTGGTGCCCTGCGGCGAAAGGCGGTCGGGCGATGATCCTGGACAGGGTGCAGCGCTACGCCCCGCTGGACGTGGAGGCCCTCGCGGCCGCACTGGGCGAACTGCCCGGCTGGCGCTGCGACGGGACCCGGCTGATCCGGACGGTCGTGCCCCACGATCTGTGGGCGCTGCTGGAGCAGGTCTGCGCCGTCGAGGGCGAGCTCGACCACCACACCGAGGTCACGCTGGACGCCGGCACGGTGACCTTTCTGCTGTGGACGCACGTGCGCGACGCGGTCACGCTGGCGGACGTGGAGTTGGCGCGCAGGCTGGACCTCATCACCGAGGAGCTCGGCCTTGCCGGCGCCGCCTCCGGGACGACCCTCAGCGGGAACGGCGGGCCGGCGTCGGCTGACCGGCCCGTGCAGCGAGTTCCGCGCGGGTGCGTGCCGGACCGGCACTGCGGCCGGACATCTTCCGCGACGCCGAGCCGCCCTGCTTGATCGGTGCCGAGCCCTGACCCTGCCGCTGACCACGGGCTACTCGGGCCCGTACCGGCTCCTCGACCACCGGCGCCGGCTCGACGTACGGCGCCGCAGGCCCGGCCAGCTCGGCGATCCGGTCCGAACCGGGACGGACGGCGACCGTGGCCGGCCGGATGCCGGCCTGCTTCGCCAGCGCACGCACCTCCCCCGCCTGCTCGGGCAGCGCGAGCGTGACGACGGTGCCGCCGGCGCCCGCGCGGGCGGTACGGCCGGACCGGTGCAGGTAGGCCTTGTGCTCGGTCGGCGGGTCGACGTGGACCACCAGTGCCACGTCGTCGACGTGGATGCCGCGGGCGGCGATGTCGGTCGCGACCAGGACCCGGGTGCTGCCCTCGGTGAAGGCCGACAGGTTGCGCTCGCGGGCCCCCTGGCTGAGGTTGCCGTGCAGCTCGACGGCGGGGATCCCGGCGGCGGTCAGCTGCTTGGCCAGCTTCTTCGCGGTGTGCTTGGTGCGCAAGAACAGCAGACTGCGGCCGGTTCCGGCGGCCAGCTCCCGGACGACGGCCGGCTTGTCCGCCGCGCTGACGCTGAAGACGTGGTGCGTCATCGTCGACACTGGGGCGACGGCCGGATCGACCGAATGCGTGACCGGCGAGGACAGGTAGCGCTTGACCACCACATCGACTCCGTTGTCGAGAGTGGCGGAGAACAGCATCCGCTGGCCGCGGGCGGGGGTGCGGTCGAGCAGCCGCCTGACCACAGGCAGGAAGCCCAGGTCGGCCATGTGGTCCGCCTCGTCGAGCACGGTGATCTCCACGCCGGACAGGTCGCAGAAGCCTTGGCCGATGAGATCCTCCAGCCGTCCCGGGCAGGCGATGAGGACGTCGACGCCAGGGGCCAGCGCCTTCACCTGCGGGTTCTGCCCGACGCCGCCGAACACGACCGTCGAGGTGAGGCCGGCGGCCTGCGCGAGCGGTGCCACGACGGCGAGCACCTGGTTGGCCAGCTCACGGGTCGGGACGAGCACGAGGGCGCGCGGCTGCCTGGGGCTGCGGCGGCCGCCGATCAGCCGGGTGACGAGCGGAAGGCTGAAGGCCAGCGTCTTCCCGCTACCCGTACGGCCCCGGCCGAGCACGTCGCGGCCGGCCAGGCTGTCCGGCAGCGTAGCGGTCTGGATCGGGAACGGCGCGTCGATGCCCTGTGCGGCGAGTGCCGCGACGAGGCCGGCCGGGACGCCGAGCGCAGTGAAGCCGCCGGCGGAGTTCTGGAGTGACATGAGGTCCTTGCGGGAGGCGGAGCACTGGCGCCTGCCTGCGGGACTCCGCGGCGGCGGCTCGACAGGGTCAAGGTCCTCCGGAGCCGGTCTGTTCCGCGGCAGGCGCGCCGCAGCGGCCGCACACTCCCGTCCGCGACCCCCGTGAAAGGCTCGGCGGCGTGCAGACCATGACGCCCGGAATCGCGATCCTCCCGTCCGGATCGGAGCCGATGGCCGCGGCCGTGCAGGCGGGCGGTGGCAAGGTCGTCGGGATCTCCGACCGACCGGACGCGCTGGTGTGGATGGCCCCGCGGGACAGCGCCGGCCTGCGCGAGGCACTCCAGGCAGCTCCCTCGGCCCGCTGGGTCCAGCTGCCGTTCGCCGGCGTGGAGGACTTCGTGGACGTTCTCGAGCCGTCCCGCACCTGGACCTGCGCCAAGGGCGTGTACGCCGAGCCGACCGCGGAGCATGCGCTCGCGCTCGCCCTCGCCGGCCTGCGGCGGCTGCCGGCCCGCGCCCGCGCCACATCGTGGGGCGAGCAGGATGCCCTCTCGCTGTTCGACGCCCCTGTCGTCGTGCTGGGCGGCGGCGGGATCACCCAGTCGCTGCTGTCACTGCTGTCGCCCTTCCGCTGCCGGGTGACGGTGGTGCGGCGGTCGGCAGAGCCCGTGCCGGGTGCGGCGCGCACCGTCCCGGTGGAGATGCTCGACGAGGTGCTGCCGGACGCGCGACTGGTCGTGCTGGCGCTGGCCCTCACCCCCGAGACCACACACGTCATCGGGGCCCGGCAGCTCGCGGCGATGTCGTCGTCGGCCTGGCTGGTCAACATCGCCCGTGGCCGGCACGTCGACACCGACGCGCTGGTGACGGCGCTGCGGGAGCGCAGCATCGGCGGCGCCGCCATCGACGTCACCGACCCGGAGCCGCTGCCGGACGGCCACCCGCTCTGGACGCTGCCTAACTGCCTGATCACCCCGCACACCGCCAACCCGTGGCAGACGGCGCAGCCGCTGCTCGCGCAGCGGGTCACCGACAACGTGCGCCGGTTCGGCAGCGGCGAGCCGTTGCTCGGACTCGTGGACCGGACAGCCGGCTACTAGCCCCTCGGGACGCGCAGGCCGAGCAGGGCACAGCCGGCGACGACCAGTGAGCTGAAGCCGAGCGCGGCACCGAACGACGCCTGGTCGATGAGCAGCCCGGCAGCCAGCGGGCCGAGGACCGAGCCGAGGTCGCTGCTCATCTGCCACACCGCGACGGCCGTGCCGCCCCTTCCCTCGACGACATCGCCGACGATCGCCGCCGGTGCCACGCCGAGCAGAGCGGCGCCTGCCCCGAACACGGTCATCGACAGCAGCAGCGTCAGCGGCCCGCTGGTGGCGGCGAGGCCGGCGAGTGCAGCGGCGGTGATCAGCCCGCCGGCGACCAGCGTCGGCCGTCGCCCGACCTGGTCGACTGCCCGGCCCGCGGGCAGCAGCAGGACGGTCTGCACCAGCGCCGCCAGGGTGAAGGCGGCGCCGATCCAGCCGGGAGCCAGGTCCAGCCCCTGCACCACGAGCAGCGGCACCACGGTGCTGCGTACGCCGAGCACGCTGAAGCCGACGGCGAAGTTGCCGGCGAGCGCGGCCCGGTAGGCCGGGCTGGCCAGCGCGGTCGACAGGGTGGTGCGCGGCGGCTCGGGCGCCACCGCGCGCGGCACCCCGTCGTCCTCCCCCACGCCCGGCGCCACCTGCGGCGGCGGCTGCTGCGCGCCCGGCGGCCGGGGCAGCATCGTCGCGGCGACCACGGCGGCGACCACCAGGGTCACGGTGTAGAGGAAGAACGGGGCGCGCAGCGAGATGCCCAGCACGGCGCCGCCGAAGGCGGGCCCCACCACGCCGCCGAGCAGGAAGCCCCCGCGGTAGATGCTCTGCGTCTGCCCGCGTTGAGCGGCGCTCGCCACCCGCAACAGCAGGCTGGTGGCGGCGATGGTGAACACCGCCGAACCGACGCCGCCGACGCCGCGCAGGACGAGCAGCTGCGGGTAGCTCACCGCGAGCCCGGCGAGCAGCGAGGAGACTGCCACCACCGTGAGACCGGCCAGCAGGGCGGTGCGCTCCCCGACCCGGTCGACCAGGCGTCCCCCCGCCAGTCCGGACACCAGGCGCATGAGGGCGAAGGCGGAGACCACCGCTCCGGCAGCCGTCGGCCCGACCCCGAACTGGAGCGCGAACAGCGGTACGGCCGGCACCACGATGCCGAAGCCGAGGGCCACGCAGAACGCCACGAGGGCGAGCGCGAACGTCTCACGCGGAAGGCCGCGCAGGCCGGGCGGCAGTCGCACCGCCGCATCCTCCCCGAGGGCGGTTGCGGCCGGCGCAGCACCCTGGGGTAGACCTGCGGCTGGACAAGGAGGCATGGATGGCGGAGCAGCGGTCGGTCGAGGTGCTGTGGCGGCCCTCGCCGGAGCGGGTCGAGGGGTCGCGGCTGGCCCGGTTCGCCGCGCAGGTGCGTGAGCGGCACGACGTCGAGGTGGCCGACTACGACGCGCTGTGGCGCTGGTCGGTCGAGCACCTCGAGGACTTCTGGGCACTCGTGTGGGACTCCTTCCAGGTGCTGGCCTCCACGCCGTACGAGCAGGTGCTGACCACCCGCACGATGCCGGCGGCGCAGTGGTTTCCCGGAGCCCGGCTGAACCTCGCCGAGAACGTCCTGCGGGTACGCGGACCACGCCCGGCGCTGGTCGCCGCCGGCGAGGACGGGCCGGCGGTGGAGCTGTCGTGGGACGAGCTGCGCGGCCAGGTCGGGGCGCTGCAGGCCATGCTGCGCGAGCTCGGCGTCGGGCCGGGCGACCGGGTGGTCGGCTACCTGCCGAACGTACCCGCTGCCATCGTGGCCTTCCTCGCCTGCGCCAGCGTCGGCGCGGTCTGGTCGGCCTGCGCGCCGGACATCGGCCCGGCCAGCGCGGTCGACCGCTTCGCCCAACTCGAGCCGCGCGTCCTGGTCACCGCCGACGGCTACCGCTTCGGCGGGAAGCCGCGGGACCGGCGCGACGCGGTGGACGAGTTGCTCGACGGGCTGCCGACGGTGACCGCCGTCGTCTCGGTGCCGCTGCTCGGCGAGCTCGTGCAGCGGCCGGGGCTGCAGGTCGTGGCCTGGGAGCAGACGGTGGCGCAGCCACGCGAGCCGGAGTTCGCTCAGCTGCCGGCCGAGGCACCGCTGTGGGTCGTCTACTCCTCGGGCACCACCGGGCTGCCGAAGGGCCTGGTGCACGACCACGCCGGCGTGCTGCTCATGGGTTTGGCGCAAAACGGGCTGCAGTACGACCTCGGTCCGGACGACCGCTACTTCTGGTACACCACGACCAGCTGGATCATGTGGAATACGCTGATCGGCGCCTTGTCGGTCGGCGCGACCGCGGTGCTCTACGACGGCAGCCCGTTGTGGCCCTCGCCGGACCGGCTGTGGCAGCTCGCCGAGGACCACCGCATCACCCGGCTCGGCACCAGTCCCGGCTACCTGCTGGCCTCGGAGAAGGCCGGGCTGCGACCGGGCCACCAGCACGACCTGTCCGCGCTGCGTGCCGTCGGCTCGACGGGGTCACCGCTGCCGGCCTCGTCCTTTCGCTGGGTGTACGACGCCGTGCGTGAGGACCTCGCGCTGCATGTCATCAGTGGCGGCACCGACTTCGCCGGGGCGATCCTGCTCGACGCGCCGTGGCTGCCGGTCACGGCAGGGGAGATGGCCTGCCGCGGGCTCGGCGTGCACGTCGAGGCGTGGGACGAGCAGGGCCGGCCGCTGGTGGACGAGGTCGGCGAGCTCGTCGTCTGCGCGCCGGTTCCGTCGATGCCGACCGGGATCTGGGGCGACGGCTCCGGCCGGCGGCTGCACGACGCCTACTTCGACGTCTACCCGGGCGTGTGGCGGCACGGCGACTGGCTCACGATCACCTCCCGCGGCACCGCCGTCGTGCACGGCCGGTCGGACTCGACCCTCAACCGGCACGGCGTGCGGATGGGCAGCGCGGACATCTACGCGGCCGTCGAAGGGATGCCGGAGGTTGCGGAGGCGCTCGTGCTGGGCGTCGAGCTGCCGGACGGCGGCTACTGGCTGCCGCTGTTCGTCCGGCTGACCGACGGCGTCCGGCTGGACGAGGGGCTGGTGGAGCGCATCTCGCGCACGGTCCGGGAGCAGGCCTCGCCGCGGCACGTCCCCGACGAGGTGGTCGCTGTGCCGGCGATCCCGCACACCAGCACCGGCAAGAAGCTGGAGGTGCCGTTGAAGCGGATCGCGCAGGGGGTGCCGCTCGACAAGGCGCTGAACCTGGGTTCGGTCGACGACCCGGCGGCGGTGCACTGGTTCGTGGAGCACCTGGCGACCCGCCGGGACTGAGGCCGTCACGCCGCGCTGCTACCCCCCTCTCGGTCCGGAGTTGACGACGGTCGATCAGCTGCCCCGCGGGAGGCGCCCGGGCGGTCCGCGGCCACGGCATCCGTGGGGTAGGGCGTCCCCATCAGGTAGCACCCCCACCGGCCCGGCGGGCGGACGACGCGGGCCGGCCGGCCGGTGGGATCGACCCGGTTGTCCATGGCGTCGCGCACCCGGTCCACGAGGGCATCGGCCCAGCAGAGCAGCGTGGACAGCGGCGTGTGCCGGTTGTGCGGATGCGGCCGGCTCGGCGCCGTCGCCATGGCGCGGGCCAGCCGATGCGCCAGCTTCTCCCGCTCGGGCGCGGTGAGCGCCGTGGACAGGGCCTCGACGAGCTCGCGCTCGGCCTCGGCGTGCTGCCGCAAGCGGTCCCGCACCTCGTCCGCCAGCGTCGCGATCGGGACATCTGCGACGTGCACGTCTCCCGTCAGCCTCCGGTCGAGCCGGCACAGCGCCTGCTGCAGGCTGCGGTCCACCGCGCGCAGGGCGTTCACCCGCCCGCGCCCGCCGGGCAGCCGCCGCTTCCCCGCGGCGTAGAGGACCCGATCGGTGGCGGCGAGGTGCGCGGAGCACCAGGCGACCGCGGCGAGCGGACCGACACGGTCCTCCAGGGCGGCGAGGGCCCGGTCGTGCGGCTCGCTGGACACCGCCAGCAGATCGACCGGATTCTCGACGTCGTTGTCCATCCAGCGCCTCCAGAAGGAAAGCCGGTGCGGTGGCTCCGCGGCGGCCGTGCGAACAGAGTCGGATTCTGCGCCCGCGTTGGACGTTCTGTCGAGTTCCCGCACGACATCCGGTGTATGCCGGAGACGACCTCCGGCGGGTGGCGGTGGCAGAGTCGGTGCGACCGCGGCGACCGAGGCACCGGAAGGGAGCGGCCGTGCAGCGCTCGTCCCGGGCGGGGCGCAGGGTCCGTCAGCGGATCCGGATCGGGCTCGCGGTGACCGTCGCCGGCCTGGGCGCCGCACTCATGCTCCGGCTGTCGCTCTGGCAGTGGGGACGTGCCCGGGAGGGCGGCGCGCTGCTGAACTACGGCTACGCGGTCGAGTGGTTCCTGCTGGCCGGCCTCACCCTGTGGGCGTTGCTGCGGCTGCGGCACGCGAAGCCCGGCGAGCACCCGGGGCACGACGCCGCACGGCGGGCCGACGGCACCGTCGTCGGGCCGCCGCTGCAGCCGGGCGAGCAGCTGCAGGAGGTCACCTGGGTCCGGGTGCGCCGCTGGCTTCGAGGCTGACCGCGGTCGTCGGCGCGACGTCGTCGCCCTGGGTGTCACGGAGCCAGCCGACGAGCAGGGCGAGAGCCGCCCCCAGGTAGACCAGACCCGCCGGAACCCACATGATCGCGCCGGCGAGTTGCTGGTCGGCGAGCGGGTCGAGCCCCCACGGCTGGGTCGTGCTGGCGTAGCCGGAGTACCAGGGCGTGCCGGCGAACGTCAGCAGGACCGACAGCAGCACGCTCTGCAGTGCCATCGTGAAGATCAACAGGACAGCGACACCGGGAAAGACCCGCACCGCACGGGGACCGACCAGCAGGCGCCAGAACAGCACTCCCGTGACGAGGAAGCTCGCGTGCTCGAGGGCATGGACGAGGCGGTGTTCGAGCGCCGCGTCGTAGGCCGCCGCGGCGTGCCATCCCCACAGCGCCGTCACGTGCAGCAGCCAGACCGTGCCCGGATGGCGCAGCGGATGGTGCCCGGTCATCCGGAGCCGCCTGCGCCACCGGCTGACAGCGCGGGCCACGACAGGCGGGCTCCCGCGCAGCAGCACACCCGAGGGGGAGCTCCAGGCCAGCAACGGTGCGGCGACCAGGACGAGCAGCAGGTGCTGGACCATGTGCGCGGAGGCGAGCACGCCGGCCAGCGCGTCGAGCGGTGACAGCAGCGCGAGGGCGACCGCCACCGACCCGGCGGCGAAGCAGCCTGCCCGCCAGACCTCGCTCCGTCGCCGGTCGCTGCGGGCCTGGCCGCGGTGGGTCCAGCCGCGGTGGTAGGCCCAGGCCGCGAGCAGCAGCGCGCCGAGCAGCAGGGGGTCGGGGTTCCACGTCACGGCCAGCTCGTGCGGCGCCAGGGGCTCCCCCGGGTGGGTCGGCGTCACGGGCCGCAGGCCGGCAGGACCAGCGCCGGCAGGCCCACGAACAGCACGAGAGTGACGCCGAGCAGCGACAGCAGGAAGCCGACGAACGCCAGTGGCCTGCGGTCGGTCAACCCGCCACTCGACGCAACCGGCCCTGCGTGGCTGCCCGCCGCGCCCGAATCGGCCCGCCACCGCCGGTAGGCCCATCCCGCGGACACGAGGCAGGCCAGCGCTGCCACAGCCGTGGCGACCAGCGTCACGACGTCCAGACCGGCCCCGTCGCCGGTGCAGCCGGCTTCGACGGCCAGGTAGACGACGAGGAAGTGGATCGAGCTGAGGACCGGCCCCGCCAGCAGTACGGCGACCAGGAGCCGGATGCCGGGGTCGGGCGAGACGTCGACCGGCACGGGGGTGCCCTGGCCGGCCGGCGCTGTCGCCTCGCCGGCAGTGCCGTCGGCTCCACCGGTCATGTCAGGTACGGGGCGAGGTGGAGGGTTCCGAAGCCGCCGATCCACACCACCAGCATGGCCGTCCAGAAGCTCGCGACGTTCGCGATCGGGGCGTGTCGTCGGGGCGTGTACACGCCGCGCAGCGCCCAGTGGACGACCATCGCCAGCATGATCGCGGCGCCCGCCGCGACGAGCAGGACGAATCCGGCCAGGGTGTAGAAGATCGAGCCGTAGGCGTGTGCCCGCCAGACGGCGTCGTACTGGGCCAGGGCGAGCACCTGGACGGCCCCCCCGGCGACAGCCAGAGCCAGAGCTGCGACCAGGCCGGCGAGGAAGCCACGCCGGTCGCCCACAGCGATGCGCCGCTGCGCGGTCCACATCCCCGCGCCGCTGGCGACCACGAGCGCCGCCGCGATCAGCGGCTGGCCGAGCGGCGGGTCGCCGACGCCGGTCGGCGGCCACTGCGGGTTCTCCAGGCGCAGGTAGAAGTAGCTCAACAACAGGCTGGCGAACGCGATCGCCACGAACAGGATCGCCAGCGCGGTCCCCACCCTCGCGACGATGACGCTGCCGTGGGCGTTCACCGGCACGCCGTACTCGCGCTCGAAGGCGTCCTCGTCCTCCTCGGTCATCGGCGGGGGTTGCGGCCAGTTCCAACGGATCACCGCAGCCACGACCACGAGGGCACCCGCAGCAGCGCCCCAACGGAGTTTGACCAGCTCGCTGAGGAAGATCAGGACGACACCGAGGCCCGCGACCAGCGGCCAGATCGACGGGCCCGCGACGCGGAAGACCTCCTGCGGCCGGGCGTCCGCCGTACCGACGATCACCGCGGCGCGCCAACGCAGCGGCCACTGCGAGATCCCGTGCACGAAGCGCTCCAGGCTCTCCTCGCCCCGGTCGAGCTCCTCCTGGTCCCAGAGCGGATGCCGGCTGCGGACGATCGGCAGCACCGACCACGCATGCTCCGCCGGCGGCGACGACAGGGACCATTCCAGCGTGTCCGCGCCCCACGGGTTCGGGCCTGCCTCCTGCCCGCGCCGGTAGCTGCGGACGACGTTCCAGATGAACACCCCGATGCCGGGCACGATGATGAGCACGCCGAGCGTCGAGATCAGGTTGTAGATGCCCCAGCCCAGGCCGGCCTCGTAGGTGTGGACCCGGCGGGGCATCCCCATCAGCCCGACCTGGTGCATCG
Source organism: Mycobacteriales bacterium (assembly GCA_040902655.1). Classification (NCBI taxonomy): domain Bacteria; kingdom Bacillati; phylum Actinomycetota; class Actinomycetes; order Mycobacteriales; species Mycobacteriales bacterium. The sequence goes on along the minus strand of JBBDWV010000015.1, from coordinate 19,447 downwards.
GGAAGAACGCGACGTTCGTGCCGATGAACAGCAGCCAGAAGTTCCACCGGCCGAGTCGCTCGTCGAGCAGTCGGCCGGTCAGCTTCGGGAACCAGTAGTAGATCCCGGCGAAGATCGGGAACACGACACCGCCGATGAGCACGTAGTGCAGGTGGGCGACCACGAAGTAGGAGTCGTGCGCCTGCAGATCGAACGGGACGGCCGCCACCATCACCCCGGTGATCCCGCCGATCACGAAGATGACGAGGAAGCCGACGACGAACAGGAACGGCGTCCGCCACACCGGCCGGCCGGACCAGATGGTGGCCAGCCAGGAGAAGATCTGCACCCCTGCGGGAATGGCGATCACCATGCTGGCGGCGCTGAAGAAGCTCAGCACCAGCGGGGGCAGTCCCACCGTGAACATGTGGTGCGCCCACAGCGCGAACGACAGGAAGCCGATCGCGACCAGCGCCGCGACGAACCACAGGTAGCCCACCGGCCGGCGCCGGGTGAAGACCGGCACGATCATCGCCACGACGCCGGTGGCCGGCAGGAACTGGATGTAGACCTCCGGGTGCCCGAAGATCCAGAAAAGGTGCTGCCAGAGCAGCGAGCTGCCGCCGCTGTCCGGGACGAAGAACTGCGTGCCGAAGCCCCGGTCGAGCTCGAGCAGCAGGCTGCCGATGATGAGCGGCGTGAAGGCGAACAGGATCATGAACGCCGTCACCAGCATCGCCCAGGCGAACAACGGCATCCTGGTGAGCGTCATCCCGGGAGCGCGCATCTTCAGCACGCTGACGATGATCTCGATCGCCGCGGCGATGGCCCCGATCTCGGCGACGCCGAGCCCGAGGACCCAGAAGTCGATGGCCAGGTCGGGGGAGAACTCCTTGCCGCTCAGCGGCGTGTAGGCGAACCACCCGGCGTCCGGCACCAGCTGGAACAAGGTGCTGCTGTAGTAGAGCAGGCCGCCGAGCAGGAACGTCCAGTACGCGAAGGCGCCCAACCGCGGGAACGGCATCTCGCGGGTGCCGAGCATCAGCGGCAGCAGCAGGATGGCGAAGCCCTCGAAGATCGGCAGGATGACGAGGAACATCGTCACCGAGCCGTGGTTGGTGAACAGCTCGTTGTAGAGCTGCGGGCCCACCAGGGAGTTCTCCGGTACGGCGAGCTGCAGGCGCATCACCAGCGAGTCGACGCTGCCGCCGAGCAGCACGAAGAAGAAGCCGGTCAGCAGCAGGCGGGCCCCCACCTTGCCGTTCTGGACACCGGTCAGCTGGCCCCACAGGCCGCGCGGGTCCGCCCACAGCCGGTTGAGCTCGTCCAGCGTCCCCGGCTCGGGCATGACCGGTGTCTGATCGCGCGGCGGCACGCCCGGCTCCCCGCTCACTGCTGCGCCGCCACCCACGAGGCGAACGCCTCAGGGCTCTCGGCCACGACGTCGAGCTGCATCGAGGCGTGCCCGAGACCGCAGAACTCCGCGCACCGCGCGGTGTACTGCCCCGGCCGGTCGGCCTGCAGCACGAGCACGTTCGTGCCGTCGGGCAACATGTCCAGCTTGCCGCCCAGCTCAGGCACCCAGAAGCTGTGGATGACGTCCGCGGACGTCAGGTGCAGGGCGACCGGCCGCCCCACCGGGAGGTGCAGCTCGTCCACGGCGGTGACGCCCTCTTCCGGATAGCCGACCTCGTACCGCCACTGGTGCCCGATGATCTCGACGACGAGGGCGCCGGGTGGGGCCACGCCCGGTACCGCCTGCATCGCCCGGACCGTCGCGCCGAACACGACGGTCACGACGACCAGCGGCAGGACGACGCCGCCTCCCACGAGCCAGCGGCGGATCCGCCGCTGCGGGTCCGCGTCGGCCTGCTCCGTGGGCTCGCGGACGAGGCCGATCACGAGCAGGACGAGGAACACGGCGAAGACCGCGATGCCGAGGCCGAGCATCAGCCACCACAGCTCGTCGATCGCCGCGGCGACAGGCCCCTGCGGGTCCACCTTCCCCCCCTACGGTCGACCGTTGCCCCTCCGGTGGATCAGCTGCCGCCCTCGCCGTCGGGGGCGATCGACTCCGGAACGTCGATGTCGGGCACGTCGACATCCTCGACCGTGTCGCTGCACGCTCCGAGGCTCAGCATCGCGACGAGCGCCACGACCGCGGCCTGACTTCTGCTCCTGCGCATCTTCTTCCTCCTCCTCAGGGACCAGATGGATCAACGGTCCCCTGTCCCGTCGGCGACCGGCTACACCTTTTTCCGACAAAGCGCGGGACATGGTCGGTCTGCTCCAGGGTCAGCCGTGGCCGTGCGCGCGCAGCGCCCGCACGCACCCCCGCTCCAGCGCCCGCTGGCGACGCACCCGGGCGAGCAGACCCGGAACGGGCTCCAGCGCCCGCGTCGCCGGGTGCTGCACCTCGGCCAGCCGACCCGCGTCGTACCGGCCGGTCGTGACGTGCACGGTCCAGCGCTCGGCGTCGGGGACCGACACCTCCTGGCCCACCAGCACCGCAGGACCGGAGACGCCCGGGGGCGCGCCGTCCAGCAGCAGCGGGTCGTCGTCCCAGGCCCCCACCCGCACGGTGCGGACGTGCAGCCGCTCGTCGTCGACGGCCAGGACGGCGTCCAGCGGGCCGCTGCGCGCGGCGACCGGCGCGACGTGCTGCGGGTCGAGCAGCAGCACCAGCCGCGGCAGGTACCACCAGTGCTCACGCCGCAGCAGCGGCGAGCCGGCGAGCGCGCGGGCCGGCGGGTGCTTGCGTAGCTCCTGGTCCAGCAGTTGTGCGGTGAACAGGCTCCCGTCGCCGTCGTCGAGGAGGGTCAGCGGCCCCGACGCAGCGAGCGGCAGCCATCCGGGTCCGCTCAGCCGCGGTTCGGACAGCACCAGCGCGGCGGTGCCGGCGGCCGCCGCCGCACGGGCCTGCGCGGCGTAGCCCCAGGGCAGGGCCAGCGCGGGCTGCTCCCCCAGCAGCAGCGGAACGGCGCCGAGTGCCTGCGGGGCCGCACCGTCCGCGGACGGCCAGACCAGCTCGGCCAGCCCGGCACTGTGGACGGTGGCGGCGAGCCCGGTGGCTTTCCTCATGCTGCCGTGCTCGAATACCGAGGGACGGTGACCGTCCGGGCCACCGGTTCGCGAGGGGAAGCGAGATGCCGGCTTTCGTCGTCGCCGCGGTCGTCGGGCTGCTGTTCTTCCTGGGCTACCGTTACTACTCCAGCTATCTGGCCGCCAAGGTCTACGGGCTCGACCCGGCGTTCGTGACGCCGGCGCACGAGTTCGCCGACGGCGTCGACTACATCCCGACCAACAAGCACGTGCTGTTCGGTCACCACTTCACCTCGGTCGCCGGCGCCGCGCCCATCGTCGGCCCGGCCATCGCCGTGTTCTGGGGCTGGGGTCCGGCGCTGGCCTGGATCGTGCTCGGCACCATCTTCGCCGCGGGGGTGCACGACTTCGGCTCGCTGGTCGTTTCGGTGCGCCACAAGGCCAAGAGCATCGGCACGCTGGCCGGATCGGTCATCAACGCCCGCGCCCGGATGCTCTTCCTGGTCATCATCTTCTTCCTTCTGACGCTGGTGAACGCCGTGTTCGCCGTCGTGATCGGCAACCTGTTCGTCGCCAACCCGGGCGCCGTGATCCCGATCCTGGTGGAGATCCCGCTCGCCATGGCGATCGGGCAGTACATCTACCGGACCCGGTCCTCGGCGCTGCTGCCGTCCATCGCCGGCGTGATCCTGCTCTACGCGCTGATCCTGGTCGGGAAGGCCTTTCCCATCTCCCTCGACGCCCTGGCGGAGACACTCGGGGTCGAGCAGACCCGCAACGTGTGGGTGGTGCTGCTGTTCGCCTACACCTTCGTCGCCTCGCGGATTCCGGTGTGGGTGCTCCTGCAGCCGCGCGACTACATCAACAGCCACCAACTGTTCATCGCCCTCGGGGTCATCGGCCTGGGCGTCATCGTCGGCGCGAACCGCATCCAGGCGCCCGTGGTCAACGACGTCCCCGAGGGCTCGCCGAGCTTCTTCCCGTTCCTGTTCATCACGATCGCCTGCGGCGCCATCTCCGGCTTCCACTCCCTGGTTGCCTCCGGCACGTCGTCCAAGCAGCTCGACAAGGAACCGGACGCCCGCTATGTCGGCTACATGGGAGCCGTCGGCGAGGGGTCGCTGGCGACCGGGGCGGTGCTGGCCACCACGGCGGGCGTCGCAGCCAGCCGCGCCGACTGGGACGCGCTCTACCCGGACTTCGCCACCGCCTCCGGAGGGGCGGTGGGCAACTTCGTCCGCGGTGTCGCGGAGTTCGCCGGCAACCTCGGTGTGCCGGTCGATCTGGCCACCATCTTCGCCGCCGTCGTCGTCATCAGCTTCGCGGCGACGACGATGGACACCGGGGTCCGGCTGCAACGCTACGTCGTCCAGGAGATCGGCGAGATCGCGAAGGTAGGCGTCCTCGCGCGCAACCTGACGCTCGCGACCACCGTGGCCGTGCTGATCCCGCTCGGGATGGCGCTGCTGCCCGGCGGCGGGGAGGCCGGCTACACCTTCGGCGTTCTCTGGCAGCTGTTCGGCACGACCAACCAGCTCACCGCGGGGCTGGCCCTGTCGGTCATCGCGGTGTGGGTGACCCGCAGCGGCCGCAACCCCACGGTCGTGCTCGTGCCGCTGATCTTCCTGCTGACGATGACGACCTGGGCGCTGGTGGTGAACCTGCGCAGGTTCATCGAGGCCGGCCAGTGGGTGCTCGCCCCGCTGGATGCGATCATCTTCGTACTCGCGATGTGGCTGATCGTCGAGGCCGGACTCGCGCTTCGCACCGCCTTCCGGGAGCGACCGCCGTACGACACGGCGCTGCCGCGGGAGGCGGAAGGGGCACCGGCCTCGGTGGTGTCCCGCGCGAATCCGTCGTCACCGGCGGACGGGCGGCCGGTGGGCGAGCCGTCGCAGGACGACGTGCCGTGAGCCACCGGGTGGTGCTGGTCCGTGATCCTCGTGCCGGCCCGGCAGGCGCCGGTTGCTGCAGCGGCGACATCCGGCCCTTCGACGAGGGCGGGTCACACCGGCACGTGCCGCGCCAGGACCCGGTGGGGGCGGTCTACCGCGCGCTGCGCGACGCGCTGCCAGCCGACGTCAGCCTCGAGGTGGTCTCGCCGTCCAACTGGCTGTGGCTGGTGCCGACGCTGGTGGCCGACGGCCGGCGCCTGGGCTTGCGCGGCATGCCACTGTTCGGGGCGGTCCGCTCCGGCCTGGTCGTGTCGTCACTGATCGTCGACGGACGGGTGCTCTTCTCCGGACGGCTCCCGCCGCCGCAGGCCGCGGTCGCCGCGGTCCGGACCGAGCTGGAGAGTCCAGGTGCAAACTGTCCGGCGAGGGGCAGGACGTCGCCGGACAGGCTCCCGACCCGGCGGTTCTCCCGTGCAGCAGCGCGACCTCGGCGCCCTGGCCGTCGCCGCCCTCGGCCTCGGCTGCACCTCCCTTGACACCGCCGACAGGTACGGCCGTTCACCGACGAGCAGTTGATCGGTCGCGCTGTCGCCAGCCGGCGCGATGAGTCCCACACGCCACCAAGCCGGCAACGAAGGCTGCCCGACATCGTGCTCCAACGAGCGACCCGCTGATGGCATCGACTGGACGACCCGTCATTCAGTCCTGGCGAGCCGAGGCTCGGGCCCGGAGACAGTCGCCTCGTCCGCCTGGCAATCCGCTGGCCGCCCACGCGCGGCCGTGTCCGTGCAGAGTTCTGTCGACCGTCGAACGATCACCTCAGTGGGCAGATGCAGAGTCTGAAAAGGTTTCTGCGGATGAGCCAGACGCGCCAGCAGGAGGCCGGCAGCCTCCCGCCCCAGTTGTCGCGTGTCGCGTGCGACCACGGTGATGGGGGGATTGTGCAGGGCCGCGATCGGCACGTCGTCGCAGGCCGCGACCGCCACGTCCCGACCCACCAGGAGCCCCAGCCTCTGCAGGGTGTGCAACACGCCGACCAGCTGCAGATTTGCCCCAGTGATCACCGCCGTGGGAGGTCGATCGTCGGCGAAGATCTCCATGGCCGACTGCTCCCCCACCGGGACCGACATGGCACCGGTCCGGACGAGCTCCGGGCTGGAAGGCAGCCCGCGCTCATGAAAGGCATCCAGAAAGCCGGCTTGACGCTCCCGACCAGGTCGGGTCTCCCGAGAGCCGCTGATCAACCCCACCCGACGGTGTCCGGCGTCCAGCAGTTGCCCGGTCACCCGTGATACACCGGGACGGTGATCGGAAAGAACAGCGTCGGCATCGGTCCAGCCCTCGATCTCACGGTCGAGCAGTACCACCGGCACAGGTAGGCGGCGTAGTGCGTCGACGAGTCGTGGCTGCGTCTCGTCCGCCACCGAGAGAACCAGACCGTCCACTCGCCGCTGCTGCAGCAGGCCGATGCTCTCGACGTCACGGTCAGGGTCCCCGTGAGAATGGGCCAGCACCACCCAGTAGCCGTGACCGCGCAGGTGTTCCTCGAGGCCCTCCACGATCTCGGCGAAGAGTGGGTTGACGATGTCGCTCACGACCACGCCGATCGTGCGACTGATCCCTCGACGTAGACCGGCCGCCATCAGATCCGGCTTGTAGTCGCACGCTTCGACAGCGGCCAGCACCCGGGCCCGCAAGTCTCCGCTGACGTTCGGGTGACCGTTGAGCACCCGGGTGACCGAGGACGGGGACACGCCAGCGTGTCGAGCGACCTCCCTGATGTTGCCCAAGCGTCCTCACCTCCCTCGTGCACCGGAGGCCGCCGTCCTGTCCGGAGAGGCGAGAGGACTGCAAGCAACGTGCGTCGCCGCTGAATGGTACCGACGCCACACAGCCGAGTCACCGACGGGCCACGGGGTCCTCAGCGATCTACGCGGTGACGCTCGATCCACGCCCAGTCCAGCTCCAGTCCGAAGCCAGGACCCTCCGGAACGGGGTAGCCACTGCCGTCCAACTCCGGCCGGTTGGCAAGCATCTGCCAGAAGATCGGATCCCGGTCCGGATGGAAGCATTCGACATAGGTGCCGTGCGGTTGGGATGCAAGCAGATGAATGGACAGGTGGGGCTCCTCATGGTGAGCCATCTGGACCCCGAAGGAACGTGCGGTTCCAGCCACCGCAAGCCACTCCGTCGGGCCGCCGGACCATGACGCGTCGTAATTGCAGACGTCGATGGAGCCTTCGACCATGAGGTCTCGGGCACCCGAACGGGAGTGCTCGCTCTGCCCGGCAGCCACAGCGACACCCGTCTTCATCCGGATGTCGTGCATCCACCGACGATCATTGTACCAGCGAACGGGCTCCTCGAACCAACGCAGGCCGTCCTCAGCCACAGCGTTGGCGAACGCGGCGGCGTCTTCCGGCTCATAGCCCTGATTCGCGTCCGCCATCAGGATGAATTCGGAGCCGCCGGCGCGACGCATCGTGCGAAACCTCTCGGCGTCGACTTCGGGGGACGCGGACCCGACCTTCATCTTCGACCCCTGGATGCCTAGCTCCAGATAGTCCTCTACCTCGGTGGCGAGTTCCGAGAAGTCGTCGCTGTAGTAGCCGCCGATCCCGATCAGGGGCAACCTGTCCGCGTAGCCGCCCCACAGCGTGGCCAACGGCAGGCCGGCGGCCTTTCCCACGATGTCCCACAACGCGGTGTCGATGGCCGAGATGGCCATGATCACGAGGTCCCGGTCGCGGAGGATGTCGAACGTGACCGGCAGCATCGCTGCGCGCACGGCCTGGATCTGCAACGGGTTCATCCCGACGATCCGCGGCCACAACTCCTGCTGCATGATCTTGGCGATCTCGTGCTGTGTCTCAACTTCGTCGCCGTTGTAGACCTCGGCGACCACCCCCTCATCCGTACGTATTCTCGTGACCAACGTGGCCCGCCGGTCCATCTTGTAGTACGACCCGTGGAACACCTTCGGTAGTTTCGCCACGACAGGGATGGTCTCGAGCGTCTCGAGTTTCATTTGCTCTCTCTTCCGTAGTTGTCAACTGTCTGCGCCGACTCGGCCTCGCGAACGACAAAGTGCGCCAGGAAGACAAGGCCGACGCCCGCCGCGCCGAAGAGGTTCGTGACTCCACCGGGAACCAGCAGAGCCGCGGCGCTGGCAAGCAGTAGCCCCACTTCCCAAACGCGCAGCCGGCGGGTGCCGTACCCGGTCATCGCCACACTGAGAGCAACCGCGCCCACAGCTGTGCTGACAGCGACTTCAACGATTGCCTGGACGTCACCCACGAGCAGTAGTTCAGGCCGCAGGGCAAAGACGAATGGCATGATGAAAGCGATCGCCGACAAGCGCATCGCAGTGAACGACACCCCCACCCACCCCGTCTTGGCGATAGCCGCGGCCACGAAACAGGTGGCCCCGATGGGGGGCGTGAGACCTCCGAGCGTCGCGAAGTAGAGCGCGAAGAAGTGCACGGCGATGGGCTCGAGCCCAAGGCCCTCCAGCGCGGCGCCGGTAATGGCGATGGCGATGAGGTAGGACGGAACCGTAGGCAGGCTCAGACCCAGGACGATGTTGATGACGCCGGCGAGGAGCAGCGCCCCCAGCAACGAGGCTGTGGCCAGCTGGAAGACCAACTGTCCGAGGTTCAGCCCCAATGCCGTGGTGCCGACGACTGCCACGATCACCTGGGATCCTGCGACCAGCACGCCGATGACGCCGATGGTGCTCGCTGCACCCACGCTGCCGGCGATGAGCATCTGAGCGTAGTCGCGGAGCGAGGTGCGGCGCCAGAGTAACTGGATGACGGTGGCGGCGGCCAGCAGGGTGACCACGGCGGCGAACCCGGCCATGCGGACCGGATACCGCTGCACGATCATGAACAGAAGGACCAGCACGGGCGGGAACAGGATGCAAAGCTCGTCCACGAAGCCGCGCAGCTTGGGCAGGTCGCTCTTGGGGATACCGACCAGTCCGTGCTTGTTTGCCTCCGTGTGGATGGTGCAGAAGAACGCGACATAGAAGATGACCGCCGGAATGATCGCGGCGACCGCCAGCTGGTAGTACGGGATGCTCAGCAGCTGTGCCATGAGAAACACGACTGCGCCCATGATCGGCGGGGTCCACTGGCCGCCGGTAGAGGCGGCTGCCTCGATTCCGGCAGCGAATCGCGGCCTGAAGCCGTACCGAATCATCATCGGAATGGTGATGGCGCCGGTGCTGGCCGTGTTGGCCACCGCACTGCCGTTGATCATGCCGAACAGCGCGCTGGAGACGACCACGACCTTGCCCGGGCCACCCCGCCGACGTCCCGCGACCACGAGCGCGAGCTTCAGGAAACCATCACCTCCGCCGGTGGTCATGAGCAGTCCACCCAGGATGATGAAGACCGCTATATCCGTGGCCGATGTCGCCGTGATGGCGCCGAAGATGCCCAGCGGACTGATGAACCCGTCCGCGACCAGATCGGTGAAGGACATCTGCGCGTGGGAGAGCACCCCCGGCGCGTGGTGCCCCCACAGGCCGTACGCGAAAAGAAGCCCGGCGATGATCGGGAAGGCCCAGCCGATCGCCCGCCTCGCTGCGGCAAACACTGCAAGAAGCATCGCCACTCCGAGCACGATGTCCGTGCTCGTCGGGCGGGCGTACCCGAACTCGAAGGCGATGCGCTGGAAGTTCAGGAACACGTACACGGTACCGACCGCGACGATGGTGAGATTGAGCGCGGCCAGCGCCCCCGCTGCCCGAGCCCGCCGAGTACCCGGCGGGCCACTGCCGTCCCAGTTGTTGAGCAGACACATGGCCGTGGCGGCGAGCACGTGTATCGACGTCTGCCGAAAACTCGTGAGGGGGCCGGTCCACGCCGTCAGAACGTGGAACACCACGGTCGCGACACCGACAACTGCGAGGGCGATGATGCGCCAACGCGGTTTGACGTGGCCCGCTGCCTCCGCCGCACCGGGATGCGCCTCGCCACCGACAACGGCAGCCTCCTCCAGCCTGTGCTGGATCGGGTCAAGAACAGCGGTGGGGTCTGCGTCACTGCCTGCGTCGCGGGCCGCAGGCCGTGAGGTGGCCTCCATCATCAGTTCCGGGCGGCGGGTGCCCGCACTTCGCTAGGAACCTCGATGCCCAGTTCTTCGTAGTACCGCACGGCTCCTGAATGCAGAGGCATGAGCGCTTCGGTCACGGCGTCTTCCGGCTTCATCCCCTTGGTCTGCGGCAGCTGTGCCGCGATCTTGTCGATCTCTTCCCAGAAACCCTTCGTCAGCAGGTAGGCCTGCTCTTCGTCGAAATCGGCGGCAGCGCCGACAACGACCCCCCAGTACCCCAGTGCCTGGATGTCCTTGTCCGTGCCGTACGTGGAAGCGGGAATGGTGGCCGGCGCGAGATCCGGGCTCACCTTCTGTGCGACCTGCATCTGCTCGTCGGTGAAGGACAGCAGCCGGACCGGCCGCGCGGAGTTCACCTCAAGGACCGCGCCGTCGGCCTGGACACCAGCTCCCCTGAGGGCGAACCCATCGATCTGACGCCCCTGGTAGGCGGACTGCGCGTCAGGTGCCGTCGCCTCGAACCAGTTGATGTCGAGCCCGAGGCCTTCTTCGAGGACCTCCTGCGTGACCATGGCGCTGGCCCCACCGACCGGACCCGCGTTGAACTTCGAGCCCGCGAGATCCTCGATCGTGTGGATATCAGTGTCTTCACCCACGACCATCTGCCAGACGACGATCGACAGCGGGAACAACGCCGTCAGACTGTGGCCCTCGCCTAGAGCCTTTGTGGCCCCGTTGGCATCCAGCATGCCGACGTCCAGTTCACCCCGATCCATGCGGATCGCATTTTCTTCACTGCCCGCGCTCTCCCGGACCGTGATGTCCAGTCCGGTGGCCTTTTCCAGGATGGCCATCGACTGTGCTCCGTACAGGTACCACTGGCCGTTACTCGGGCCCCAACCTGTGGTCAGTGTCTTGCCACCGGCCGAGCCGCTGCCTTTTCCTGCCGTGGCCTTTTCTGCGTCGACGCCGCCACAGGCCGTAGCCATCACGACGATCAGCAGGGGGAGTGTCAGCCGGGTGTAGCGGTGTCGGGTCCGTAGAAACGATGTAGCCATCAGGTGCTCTCCTTCTCGAGTTTGAGCGGCCCGTACATGGACGGGCGGCTGGCGCAGAATGTGCAGGCGGTCGTGGGTCAGCCGGCTGCCGCTGTGCTGACGGATCCTTGGCGGACGCTGACGTCGGCCCTGGTGCCAGTGCAGGTCCACGAGGCGACGCTCCAACGCCGGAGCATCTTCGGGTCAGGCTCGAAGCCCAGCCCGGGCGCGGCCGGAAGTTGAACCATGCCGTTCTCCAGGGTCGGTCGCCGCAGGAAGAACAGGTCCCACAGCGGATCCCGGACCGGATCGGGGAAGGTCTCCTGGATCACGTCGTCGCCGTAGGCCGCCAGCAGGTGACTGTGGATTTGCGGGTCATGGTGAGGGGCGAGTCCCACGTTGCGCTGCACGGCGAAGGCCGCGGCGTCGAGCCATTCAGTGATGCCACCGGCTCGTGTGCAGTCCAGTTGCAGATAACGCAGGTTGCCCTGGTCGAGCATCGGCACGCATGCCCACTTGTGAGGCTCCTGCTCGCCGCCGGCAAGCGGCACCGGGCTGACCTCGGCGAGCCGCCCGAGATCCGTGGCGTTGGCAAACCAGGCCAGCGGTTCCTCCAGCCAGGCCACGCCGTAGTCGGCGAACCCGGCAGCGGCCCGCGCCGCTTCGGTGAAGGTCCAGGCGCCGTTGGCATCGACCAGTAAGCGCAGGTCGGGGAAGTGCTCCCGCACGGCGGCCACCCGCCGAATGTCGTTGTCGGGGTCCCGGCCCACCTTCATCTTGGCAGTGTCGAAGCCACCGTCCACGTAGGTCCCCATTTCCTCCAAAAGGCCATCGATGCCGAGGGCATCGCGCTCGGAGCTGGGGTAGTAGCCACCCGAGGCGTACGCGGGCACAGTGCTGCGCTCGGTGCCCAGCAGACGGTGCAGCGGGAGGTCGGCAGCCTTCGCGCGAAGGTCCCAGAGGGCGATGTCCACGGCCGCTATGGCCGCCATCGTCTGGTAGCGACCTCGGTTGCCGAAGTGCGGTTGACCGGTCGTGACTGCCTTCGTGCGCCGGTAGGTCATCTCGAACATCTGTTGCCACAGGTCCCTGACATTCCAGGCGCTTCCCCCGAGCACGATCGGAGCGAGGTCCTCCCGGACGACCTGGGCGATCTCGTCCAGCGGGTTGCCGTGGGCCTGTCCATAACCGGTCAAACCGTCAGCCGTACGGATCGCGACGAAGATCTGCCCCGCCGTCGTGTACGCCTCCGTGGACATCCAGAACGTCTTCTGCAGCGGAACCTGCAGGACGTGCACCTGGATCTCGTCGATGATTAGTTGCGCCGGCACGTAGTTCTCCAGAGGCTTGGAAACGATTCCTGAGATCGATTCCAGAACGTAGGGCGAGTCGCGCTGGCCGTCAAGGGTGGTTACGGGCGTCTCGACGGGGGCGAAGGTGCCGCCTGCTGACGCAGCGTCGGTTCGGCGTGCTGGTTCAACCGCCGTCGCTGACGATCCGCCGCAACCCGCTGGCCCGCAGCACCTGTCGGTCCACGGCCGCCCGCACCGACTCCTGCGTCCCGAGCACCCGCACGTGCTTCCTGGCCCGCGTGATCGCGGTGTAGAGCAGCTCGCGCGACAGCAGCGACGACGCCGTGTCCGGCAGCACCACCGACACGGTGTCGTACTGGCTGCCCTGGCTGCGGTGGATCGTCATGGCGTGCACCGTCTGCACGTCCGCCAGCCGGCCAGGGTGGAGCACCACCTGGGCACTCCCCCGGCCGAAGGCTGCCAGCAGCTCCTCACCACGGCGGACGACGACACCGGTGTCGCCGTTGTAGACCCGGGCCTCGTGGTCGTTCCGGGTGACCAGCAACGGCTGCCCGGGATACCAGCGCGACGGATCCACCGGCTCGCCGCGGACGGCACCGACCCAGCCCGCCGCCAGCCGCGCCCACTCCGCCACGCCGTCGGGCCCGCGCCGGTGGGCGCACAGCAGCGTGTGCGCCTCCAGCCGCAGCAGCGCCTGCTCGACCCGCCCGGCCTCCGCCGCCTCGGTCACCGCAGCCGACCAGGCGACGACGTCCGCGCGCACCGCCGCCACCTCACCAGGGGGAAGAAAGGAGACGCCGGCCGCCCCGGCCGTCAACAGCTCGAGCGCCCGGTCGGCCTGGCCATCACGCACCGCCACGGCCAGCTCGGCGATGGTCCCGCCGAAGCGGCGGCCACGGCTGAGCCGGACGATCCCGTTGCGCAGCCGCTCCCGCTCCCGCGTCGACAGGGCTGCCTCCTGCGGGTCGTCCGCCGCCGACAGGTCCGGACCGACGAGCTGCGCCAGCAGCGGGTCGTCAGCTCCGCCGACCGGACGCTCCACCAGGTCGGCCAGCACCGCTCCGGCGTCGATCGAGGTGAGCTGGTGGGGGTCACCGACCAGCAGGAGCCGGGCGTCCGGCCGGACCGCCTCCAGCAGCCGCGCCATCATCGTCAGCGAGACCATCGAGCTCTCGTCCACCACCACGACGTCGTACGGCAGCCGGTCGGACGCGTCGTGCCGGAAGCGGGTCCGACTGTCCGGCCGCCAGCCGAGCAGCCGGTGCAGGGTGGTGGCGGTCAGGTTTGGAGGGAGCCCGAGCGGCCCGGCCTGCTCGGCGACCGCCTCCTGCAGCCGCGCGGCCGCCTTCCCCGTGGGCGCCGCCAGCGCGATCCGCAACCCGGGCCGGTCGAGCAGCGCCAGCACCCGCGCGACGGTCCTCGTCTTGCCGGTGCCCGGTCCACCGGTCAGCACCGTGGTCCACCGGGTCGCCGCCAGTGCGACCGCGACGCGCTGCCGGTCGGGCGCGGCGGAGTCCGGGAACAGCGTCGCGAGCCGCACCTGCACGGCAGCCGGGTCCAGCTCGGGTCGCCGCAACGCCCGGTCCTCCAGCGCCTCGCGCACCGACTGCTCCTGGCGCCAGTAGCGGTCCAGGTAGAGCAGCGGGCCACCGTCGGTGTCCACCAGCCGCAGGGGCTGCAGCGAGCCGACGGAGACGCCGACGACCAGCGGGCTGTGCCGCAGTGCGTCGACCAGCCCGCCGGGCGAGGGCCACGGCAGAGCGGCGACGTCGGTGTCGGACTCCTCGTCCACCGTCACCTCACACAGCCGGTCCAGCTCCAGGCAGGTGGAGCCGAACCGCACCGCGCGCACCGCGAGCGCGGTGGCGAGCAGCACCTCGTCGCGACTCTCCCGGGCCAGCGCGCCCAGCCGTTGCGCGACGTGCACGTCCGCCGCCTCGAGCACCCCTGCGGTGTTGAAGGCGCCCAGCAGGCCGGCCGCCCGCAGGGCCTTCACACGCCGGCCAGCAGGTCGGACAGCCCGGTCACCAGCGGGCTCGGCGGTGTCCAGGCGAAGACCCCGCAGCCGGCCGGCGTCGCCGGACCGACCATCCCGCGTACGAACAGGTACTGCACCCCACCGAGGTGCGTCGCCGGGTCGTAGCCCGGCTGCCGCCAGCGCAGGAAGCGGTGCAGCGCGACGGCGTAGAGCAGCGCCTGCAGCGGGTAGTGCGCGCGGAGCATCTCGGCCGCCATCGCCTGCCGGGTGTAGTGCAGCGCCGTCAGGTCGCCGCGCCCGAGCCGGTTGGTCTTGTAGTCCACGACGACGTACGACGGGCCGGGCAGTCGCAGGACCGCGTCCAGACTGCCGGACAGGTAGCCGCGCAGCGGCGGCGCCTGCACCGTCTCGAGCAGGTCGGCGTACGGCGCCAGCAGGTCGTCCGCCGGCAGCTGCGCGCGCAGCAGGTCCGCGACGTCCTGCAGCCGGGTTTGCACAGCCGTGACGTCGTCGCCGCCGGACAGCGGCAACTCGAAGTCCATCTCGGCCAGCCGGTCCCGCGGCGGGACGTCGGCCAGCGTCAGGCCAGGGGCAAGGGGGGTGCGCAGCACCGGCAGCAACGCCTCGGCCAGTGCTGCCGGGTCCACCGCCGCCAGCCGGCGCGACACCGTCTGGTGGCAGCGCAGCAGCAGCTCGGCTGCCAGGTCGCCGGCGGAGGTGTCGACCACCTCCAACACCTCGTGCACCAGGGTGCCGAACGCGGCCCCGGACGGGAGGGCGTTCATCGTCGAGGGCGGGCCGGCGCGGACGACGTCGCCGGGGACGTCGCCCCGCACGCCGACCGTGCTGTCGAGCCACCGCGGCCCTTCCGGTCCGTCGGCGGGCTCGTCGGTCAGGTCGGGCTGCTCCGGCTCGCTGCCGACCCGCGGGGCGTCGTGCACCGCCGACGTCAGGGCGGAGTAGGAGGTGCGTCGCCAGGTCGTGTCCAGCACCCGGGTGAAGCGCGCGACGTCCAGGCTCGGCGCCGGATCGGCGGCGGGCTCCCAGCGCGTCGGCGGCACGTCGGTGCCGACCGGCTCGAGCGCGATCCCGCCGGGCCGGGCCCACTGCGTCAGCCGCGCCAGCGCCGGGTCGTCCTCGGGAACGTGGGGGCGGGCAGCGGGCTCGGGGTCGCCCTCGACCCGCCCGAACAGCAGCCGGTGCAGTGGGGAGGCCGCGGTCACCGCGGACGGCGCCCACCACAGCACGACCGAGCACCTCGCCCGGGTGAGGGCGACGTAGAGCAGCCGCAGCTCCTCCCCCGCGTCCTCCACCTCGGCCGCCTTCCTGCGCTCGTCCCAGCCGGGGCCGTCCTTGCCCCCGACGTCGAGCACCCGGGTGCCGTCGGGGTCGTGCAGGAGCAGTGTCGACTGCTGCGGGTTCTTCGCGCCGTCCCAGCCGTACGGCACGAACACGACGGGAAACTCCAGCCCCTTGCTGGCGTGCACGGTGACGATCTGGACCGCCGCGGCGTCGGTCTCCAGCCGCCGGCTGCGCTCGGACAGGCTCCCGCTCTCCGGCTCCTCGACCCGCTCGCCGAGCCAGCCGACGAGTGCGCTGAGCCCGAGCGACTGCTCGACCGCGGTGCGGTGCAGGATCTGCGCGAGGTGCCGCAGGTCGGTCAGCCGCCGCTCCCCCGCCTCGACCCCGAGCAGCCGGCTCTCCAGCCGGGTCTGCGCCGACAGCCGCTCCAGCACCGCCGCCGGCCCGACCTCCTCGAACCGCGCGGCCGCCTCCCGCACGAGGGCGCCCACGCGGTCCAGCCCCTCCTCACCGGCCGCGTCCAGCTGCTCCGGCGTCCAGCCGAGCAGCGGGGTGAGGGCCGCGAGCCGGACCTTCCCGGCGCGGTGCGGCTGCTCCAGCGCCTGCAGCAGCCACAGCCAGTCGCGGGCGCTCTGCGTGCCGAAGACGCTGGTGCTGCTGGAGACGACGCACCGCACCCCGGCCCGCTCCAGCGCCGCCTGCACGAACCGCGCGTGCACGTGCCTGCGGGCCAGCACCGCGATGTCACCGGGCCGCACCGGGCGCGGCCCGCCGTCCAGGTCGAGCCGCGCCGGGCCGTCCAGCAGGCGTACGACCTGCGCCGCCAGGTCGGCGGCGACCTTCTCCCGGATCCGCGGCAGGACGGGGAAGCCGTTGCGGCCGGGCGGTCCGGCGCCGCTGCGGTCGAGCACT
The DNA here is from genome assembly GCA_040902655.1 of Mycobacteriales bacterium. Classification (NCBI taxonomy): domain Bacteria; kingdom Bacillati; phylum Actinomycetota; class Actinomycetes; order Mycobacteriales; species Mycobacteriales bacterium. Next base: position 2,928 of record JBBDWV010000015.1, on the reverse strand, counting down.
CGCAGCCGCACCGGCGGCGTGCCGGTCAGCCGCGGGACCCGGTGCGCCGCCTCGACCGGCCGCACGAGGATCTGCCGGTGGCCCAGCGCGGCGCCGCCGTAGAGCTGCTCGAGCCCGTGCAGCAGGGCCTGGTCGCTGCGCCAGTTCGTCGCGAGCGTCTCGTGCCGGTCCGCCGCCCCGACCGCGTCCAGATAGCTCAGGACCTCGGCGCCGCGGAAGGCGTAGATGGCCTGCTTCGGGTCACCGATCAGCACCAGCGCGACCGAGCCGTGGAAGGCCCGCCGCAGGATCTCCCACTGCACCGGGTCGGTGTCCTGGACTTCGTCGACCAGCACGACCTTGTAGCGGGCGCGCAACCGTTCGCAGGCCGCCGCGCCGCGGCTCGGGTGGGCCAGGGCGTCGCGCAGCAGCACCAGCAGGTCGTCGAAGTCGCGTACGCCGGTCAGCCGCTTGCGCCGCTCGAGCTCGGCCCGGGCGGCCGCGGCCAGCCCCACCCGTTGCCCCGGCGCCGACGCGCGGTCGGCGCCGGACGGCTCGAGCCGCGCCTGCCGGTCCCTGGTGGCCGCGCGGGCGACCTCCCGCGCATCCTTCGGCGTCAACTGCGGCAGATCGGCGCCGTGCGCGGCGAACTTGCGCAGGTAGAGGTCGTCGACCACCTCGCGCAGCAGGTCATCGACCGACTCGACCATCGTGACGCCGGGCTCGTGGTCGCCGGCCATGCCGAGGCCGTCCAGGACCTGCTGGCAGAAGCTGTGCGTGGTGGCGATGGTGGCCGCGTCGAACTGCGCCAGCGCCTGTCGCAGCCGTTGCCGGCGCAGCGTCAGCTCCGGGTCGCTGCAGTGGGCGAGGTGCTGTACCAGCGGGTCGTCACTCCCGCCGCGGCCGAGCGCGCGGGCGGTCGAGGTGAGCCGCTCGCGGACCCGCTCCCGCAGCTCCTGGGTGGCCGCCCGGCTGAAGGTCGCGAGCATCAGCTCGGACAGCTCGGCGTGTCCCTCGGCGACGTAACGGGTCGCGAGCGCCGCGATGGTCCAGGTCTTGCCGGTGCCGGCGCTGGCTTCGAGCACGGTCGTCCCGGTCGGCAGCGGGCCGTAGAGGTCGAAGCTCACCGCGCCTGTCTACAGCGTGGCCCGGACAGCTGTGGCCCGGACGGCCGGCAGCCGTCAGCGGTCCGGCTGCACGCCGAGAACGGCGGCGTTTCCGCGGCGGTCGACCCGGATCGTCGCGACGGCTCCGTCGAGGAGCTCGCGCTCGAGCCGGCTGGCGGTGTCCTGCGAGGCGAACAGGCTCTCGATGCCGCAGCGCAGCCGCCAGCTGTCCGCGTTGCACCGCAGGTAGGGGCCGCGCGCGGGGCGCTGCGACTGCGCCGGCCGGCCCCGCCACAGGTCGCTGCCGGCGACCGGTTCGAGCGGGACGAAGACGATGCCCGACAGGGACGACCCGTCACCACGGGCCTGCGTCAGATCCGGATAGCTCAAGGTGACGTACGCGCCCCGGAACGGGTCGACCGGATCGACCGGCGCGACCGCGAGCCGGTACTCCTCCCCCGTGACCCGCGCGGACAGCGACGGCGCCACCGCGACGCCGACCAGCACCAGCTGCAGCAGGCAGGCGACCGCGACCCGCACCGACCGCGACCTCCAGCTCATGTCGTCACCTCCGCGACGTCGGCGACCAGCCGGCGCCGGCCGCGGTCCACCAGGTAGCCCGTCCCGGCGAGCACCGCGCCGAGGGCGAGGAACAACGCCGCGCCCGACAGGATCGGCTCGAACACTGCAAAGCTCTGCACCACGGTGAAGACGACGAGCCCGCCGGTGGCCAGCTGCGTCAGTCCGCCGGCGTCGCGCAGCACCCCCAGCACGGCGAACCACGCCGCCGCCAGGAGGTAGACGAGGATCGCGGCGACCGCCCGCAGCAGCGCCTCACCGGACAGCTCGGCCACCCGGTCGGCGCCGGGCGGCTGCCACCGCAGCAGCAGCAGGGCGAGCGCGCCGGCGCCGAGAACGGCGGCCAGCTCCAGCCGCCCCGTCCGGTCCGCGCGGAAGGCGGCCACCGCCGCGGCCAGCAGGACGGCCGCCGCGCCGGCCCACACCACGCCGGAAACCGCATCGCCGTCGCGGCCGATGTGTGGGAGCGCCGCCAGGAAGAGCCCGCCGAGCGCCAGCAGCGCGCCGGTCAGGCGCCACGGCGGAGCGAATCCCGGTTGCCATCCGGAGGTGTGGACGACCGCCACGGCCGTGGCCAGCACGGCGGCGAGCAGCAGGGCCACCACGGCGCCCCCGACGGAGGCGGTGCGTTCGGTGACCGCCCAGACGTACCAGCCGACCCCGGTGAGGATGCCGACCAGCAGCGGAGCGACCGCACCGGCGGCATAGGCGTAGAGCAGCGCCCCGGCGGCCCAGGCGCCGAGCAGGCCGGAGTCGTAGGCCGGCACCTGCAGGCTCTGCGCCGCCTGGAAGACCACGGCCCCGAAGGCCAGCGCGGCGACCAGCCGGACCGCCCCGACCGTGGCACCGCCGGAGCTCGGGGCCTGCTGCCGGCCGGGGGTGGCGAGCAGCTCGGCGCCCGCGACCGCACCGAGCCAGAACACCGTGACCCCGGCGAATCTCGTCACAGGCGACAGCTGCTCGACATTCGCGGCGACCAGCCAGATCAGCCCGACACCGACGAAGGCCCCACCGAGCGCGAGCAGCAGCCGCGCCAGCGAGAACCGGCGGCTCGCGGTGTACTGCGCCCGGATGCCGACCGCCGTCCCCGCGTCGATGCGGCCCTGCGCCTGCCAGCGCGTCAGCTCGCCCTCGAGCCAGCTCAGCTGCCGGGCCGGCAGGCTGACCGCGCCGGCGCCCGTCCCGCTGCTGGGCTTCCCGCCGGCTGTGTCCATTGGTAGTCCGGGGCGCAGTACCGCCGTGGCGGCCTGTTTCCCCTTTCCCC